>JAWUVZ010000067.1:0-18152 GCA_034112105.1 Glaciecola sp.
CTTTACATACCAATACGCTTAGGTTAACTTATGCGCGGCAAAATATTGACTAACATATTGAGGTTGTTGCTTTAGATGGCAAAAGAAGATTGTATTGAAATGGAAGGTACGGTGTTAGATACACTTCCAAACACCATGTTCCGAGTTGAATTGGAAAATGGTCACGTAGTGACTGCGCATATTTCAGGTAAAATGCGTAAAAATTACATTCGTATATTAACAGGTGACAAAGTTACCGTTGAGATGACTCCATACGACCTTAGTAAAGGCCGTATCATCTACAGAGCGCGTTAATAGTCAAACTGAGACGTTGGGTCAGTGGATGCATTTCGATTGATTAAAACGCTTAGGCTTAAGCACCGCTAGCTTGTCATGACATCAGTCATTTAATTAACAAGCGTAAAAGTTTCAAAAAAAACCGCCTTTCGGCGGTTTTTTTATTTTCTCTTACTAGCTAGGCTTGAGTCTGTAAAGACTACGCCTCTGTCTTTGCTTTTGTAACCGGAACATATGCAAAAGTCAGCTCGTCTTTCTCCAAATCAACTTTTACTTCGCCACCATTGCTTAGTTTTCCAAACAATAGTTCTGTAGCGAGTTCCTTTTTAAGCTTCTCTTGAATCATTCGAGACATTGGTCTTGCACCCATTGTTTTATCATAGCCCTTCTTCGCTAACCAATCGCGTGCTTTCTCTGAGACTTCTAATGAAACACCCTTCTGGTCAAGCTGAGCTTGTAACTCAATGATGAACTTATCAACAACCTGCAATATAACTTGCTCATCCAAATGATTGAACCAAACAATAGCATCAAGTCTGTTTCTAAACTCAGGCGAGAATGTCTTGTTGATTTCAGACATTGCGTCGTGGCTATGGTCTTGCTCTTTAAAACCAATAGACTTGCGCATTGTTTGTTGGACACCGGCATTAGTCGTCATTACTAACACAACATTTCTGAAATCGACCTTGCGACCATTATTGTCTGTCAATGTGCCGTGGTCCATTACCTGCAACAGAATGTTGTAAATATCTGAATGTGCTTTTTCCATTTCATCGAGCAAAACAACGCAATACGGGTTTTTAATTACCGCATCAGTCAATAAACCACCTTGATCGTAGCCCACATAACCGGGTGGAGCACCAATTAGACGAGAAACAGCATGCCGCTCCATGTACTCTGACATATCGAAACGCGCCAACTCAACACCCATTACTTTAGCGAGTTGCTGCGTAACTTCTGTTTTACCCACACCTGTCGGACCTGCAAACAAGAAATTACCAATCGGCTTAGACTCATTTCCTAGACCCGACCGAGATAATTTAATCGCGTCTGACAGTATGTCAATAGCCTCGTCTTGGCCAAACACAACCATTTTAAGGTTACGCCCAAGATTCTTGAGAACTTCCCTGTCAGAGGTTGATACTGACTTTTCAGGAATACGTGCTATTTTGGCAATGATCTGTTCAATGTCGCTAACGTTAATGGTCTTTTTGCGCTTTGATGCTGGCAACAAGCGCTGACTCGCGCCAGCTTCATCCATTACATCAATCGCTTTATCCGGCAAATGACGTTCATTAATGTATTTAGCCGAAAGCTCTGCCGCAGCAGCAAGCGCTTTTTGAGTAAAGCGAACACTATGGTGTTCTTCATAACGAGACTTCAAGCCCATTAAAATTTTTGTAGTATCAGCAACACTTGGCTCGGCAACATCCACTTTCTGGAAGCGACGCGCGAGTGCACGATCTTTCTCAAAAATACTCTGGTACTCTTGATAAGTCGTTGCACCAATACAACGTAACTCACCACTGCTCAATTTAGGCTTCAGCAAATTCGAGGCATCCATGACTCCGCCTGATGCTGCACCAGCGCCAATGATAGTATGGATTTCGTCAATGAAAAGAATTGCGTCTGGGTCAGCACTTAATTCTTTTAAAATACCTTTCAATCGTTTTTCAAAGTCTCCACGGTATTTTGTACCTGCCAAAAGAGCACCTAGATCGAGTGAGTAAACAGTAGATGACGCGATAACATCAGGCACATCTTCTTGCACAATTCGATACGCTAAACCTTCAGCAATTGCGGTTTTACCGACACCAGCTTCACCAACCAGTAGTGGATTATTTTTGCGACGCCGGCATAAAATCTGAATACTTCTTTCTAATTCTTGGTCACGGCCAATAAGCGGATCAATTTTGCCTTCTTTTGCGGAAACATTTAGGTTAGTCGTGTATTTCGAAAGCATTGACTGATCTTCTTCGTTATCAGCCCCTTCTTCCTGCACTTCTTCTGGTCTATCCGATTCTTCATCAGTTTTGCTTACACCATGTGAAATGTAATTAACCACATCTAAACGAGTGACATCAGCTTTTTTGAGAATATAAACAGCTTGTGATTCTTGCTCGCTAAAAATAGCGACAAGCACATTTGCTCCTGTCACCTCACCTTTGCCCGATGATTGAACATGGAAAACGGCTCGTTGTAGGACACGTTGAAAGCCTAATGTAGGTTGTGTCTCACGCTCAGTGCTCTGCTGTTCCGACATCAACGGTGTTGTTTCATTAACGAAATCTGTTAGCTCAGAGCGCAATGCTTCGATACTTGCACCACATGCTTTTAGAGCCTCTTGGGCAGCAGAATTGTCGAGCAACATAAGCAGTAAATGCTCTACAGTCATAAATTCATGACGATGCTGGCGCGCGAAGACAAATGCTTCGTTTAATGTTTGTTCTAAATCTTTATTTAACATTTCTTCCCCTTACTATTGTGCAGGTTCTATTGCGCAGGTTCCATTGTACACATCAATGGATGTTGGTATTTCCGTGAATATTGGTTCACCTGCATCACTTTGGTCTCTGCAATCTCTGCAGTATATATGCCACAAACAGCCATACCTTGATAATGTATGGTCAACATTACCTGGTTTGCTTTTTCCGAATCGATGTTAAAGAAAGTAGTCAATACTTCAATCACGAAATCCATCGGCGTATAATCGTCGTTGTTGAGCATCACCTTATACATCGGTGGGGGCTCAACTTTCTTCTTAACGGTATCAATTTGTTTTTCGCCGTCAATGCTAATGGTATTTTGTTTTGTCATAGTTAATATAATAGTGTCAAAGGTGTGAACAAGACCAGTTTTTTTAACAAATCGCCATAATACTTAATTTATACTTGACAATTACTGGTCAAAAAATATACAGTTTTAATTAGTGATACTTTTTGTTGTGAGTATCACCCCGGTGTCTTCTATAGTGTGGGGACAAATTTGCTGTAATTCAAGGTTCAAAAAAAGGAAGTAGTATGGCAGTCGGCAAAGTAAAGTGGTTCAACAATGCTAAGGGGTTTGGATTCATCGTACCAGAAGATGGCGGCGACGATATTTTTGCGCATTATTCGACTATAAAGATGGATGGATACCGTTCTCTGAAAGCGGGCCAGGAAGTGACTTATGAAGTCCAACAAGGTCCAAAAGGTCTCCATGCGGAGAACATCGGTTTAAATGGCGAAGAGCCAGAAAGGTAGCCGATAATTTACTATTAGCATTTACGTATACATAAAAAGCAGGATATGGTCCTGCTTTTTTGTGTCTAAAAATCACTATTTTATCAGTAAGCATGCCAAAGTAGGGTTAATTCACCGCTATGGCGCTAAATAAGTGATTACAAAACAGGCTCAAATGCCTGCAAACGTAAAAAGAAACTTACAAAAAAAGAGACTTAGTGGCATAATTATTATCATTAAATACTGAAAATAAAATTCAGGCAGCAAATTTTCGTGAAAAACTCACAATCAACGTATTTTAGTCAGCGCAGAAAAAAACAAGACAACAAACCCGGCGAGCCCAAAAAAACTTTGCTTTTTAATAAACCCTACATGGTACTTACACAATTCACTGATCAAGAGGACCGCAAAACGCTCAAAGATTATATTCCTATACCGAATGTATATGCCGCTGGACGCCTTGATCGCGACAGTGAAGGCCTTTTGGTATTGACCAATGACGGTAAACTCGCGAATAAAATTTCATCACCAAAAAATAAAACGAGCAAAACGTACTGGGTGCAAGTCGAAGGACAACCAGGTGAAGCCGATTTAGACAAACTTCGCAATGGCATCACTCTAAACGATGGACCAACGATTGCAGCTAGAGTTGAAAAAATGCAAACGCCTAAATTGTGGGAAAGAACGCCGCCAGTCCGATTTAGAGCGAATATTCCTACCACTTGGCTGTCAATTTCTATTACAGAAGGCCGTAATAGACAGGTACGTCGCATGACGGCACATGTTGGATTCCCTACGTTAAGGCTAATTCGCTACAGTATCGGACATTGGACATTGGACAATATAGACAGTGGCGAATATGTTGAATTGGATTCAATAAAAAGCTAACTAAATTAGTTGATTTTGCACTATGAGAAACTATAAACCCGCGCAAAAAATTGCTACTATGCAAAGCGAAAATATCCAGTAATTCGTACAAACAAAAAGGTAACCGTTCGTTGACTGACAATAATACTCCAATTACTTCAAAACCAAACTCTGATACTAAGGTAATCGTAGGTATGTCAGGCGGTGTTGACTCTTCCGTTTCAGCTTACCTTCTTCAACAAGAAGGTTATCAGGTTGAAGGTTTGTTTATGAAGAACTGGGAAGAGGATGACAATGACGAATATTGTGCAGCCGCCGAAGATCTAGCCGATGCTCAAGCCGTTGCCAATAAGTTAGGCATTCATCTGCATCAAATTAATTTTGCCGCAGAGTACTGGGACAATGTATTTGAATATTTTCTTGAAGAATATAAAGCAGGCAGAACGCCTAATCCGGATATAATGTGTAACAAGGAAATTAAATTCAAAGCATTTTTAGAATTTGCAGCAGAAGACCTAGGTGCCGATTATATTGCAACAGGCCACTATGTTCAGCGCCAGTTTGAAAATGATAAATGGAAGATGGTGCGTGGCTTTGATAGTAACAAAGATCAAAGTTACTTTTTATACACACTTAGTCATGAGCATCTTGCTAAAACACTCTTCCCTGTCGGTGATATCGCAAAACCAAAAGTGCGCAAAATTGCCGAGCAACAAGGCCTGATAACACATAACAAAAAAGACAGTACTGGCATTTGCTTTATTGGTGAACGCAAATTCAAAGATTTCCTAGGTCAATACTTACCGGCTAAACCTGGCATTATTGAAACCACTGAAGGCGAAGAAATTGGCCACCATGATGGTCTTATGTACCATACATTGGGGCAGCGTAAAGGATTGCTCATTGGCGGTAAGAAAGAACATGGCGATGAACCTTGGTATGTTGTTGATAAAGACGTATTGCGTAATGTCTTAGTTGTTGGTCAGGGTGCTAAGCATCCTCGACTTTACTCAGACGGCTTAATTGCTAACCAGTTGCATTGGGTTGATAGACAAGGCCCACTCGAAATGATGAAAATGATGGTCAAAACCCGTTATCGCCAGGATGATATACCTTGTACCGTTACACCTGATAGTAATGGCAATTTAACGGTTATTTTTGATGAGCCCCAAAAGGCAGTTACACCAGGCCAATCAGCTGTCTTTTACATAGAAGACACATGCTTGGGCGGTGGTATTATAGAAGGCTATTTAGTTGATAATGAAGTTAAAACATTTCCAGCAAATTTTGCTAAAGCAGAAGGGTAGATAACACATGATTAGCCCGGATATAGAACGTCATATAGCGCTTGCAGGAGTATGCCAGGCGGCAGCGTTAGTTCAGAGTGTGGGTCGCAAAGGTAATGCTGATGCGCAGGCTATTGAGGCGAGCATTTCAAGCATTTTGGTCACGGCTCCTGACAATCCACAACAAGTATATGGCTCCCTACCGAATTTAACAGTAGGGTTTAAGACACTGGTCGCACAGCTAGACAATGTAAGCCGCCACAAAGATACCGAAATAACACGTTATGTCGCTTCGATATTAAGTTTGGAACGAAAACTCAGCAAACATCCTACTGCGTTAAGCACTTTAGGCGAGCGAATATCACATGTGCAACGTCAGTTAGGACATATTGATTTTGAGCATAGCCAAATAATGTCATCTTTAGCAAGTATTTATACCGATGTAGTAAGTCCGCTTGCACCTAAAATTCAGATTGCTGGAAATCAGCAATATCTGAGTATAGAGAGGAATCAGCACAAGGTACGTGCACTTCTGCTAGCTGGTGTTCGTTCTGCCGTGCTTTGGCGGCAAATGGGCGGTAAGAGAAGACACATATTACTCAACAAAAATCAGATTTTGAAAGCCGCGAAACAAGCTGTTCGGGTTATTTCGTAAAACAGACATTTAGACAATGCACCGCGACTCAAATTTAAAATTCATATTTAATTCGTAATTTATATTTATTAAGGACACACAATGAACCTATCCGCACTCACTGCGCTCTCCCCTGTGGATGGCCGCTACGGCTCTAAAACAAAGGAGTTAAGAGAATTTTTCAGCGAATACGGTTTAATTAAACAACGTGTCATTGTTGAAGTTCGCTGGCTACAAGCTTTATCTAAACATCAAGACATCACAGAAGTTCCGGTTTTTGGTAAAGAAGCAAACCAAGTACTCAACAACATCGTTGACCAATTTTGTGAAGCGGACGCTCAACGCGTTAAAGATATTGAAGCGACCACAAACCACGATGTCAAAGCGGTAGAATACTTCTTAAAAGAAAAAGTAGCAGATAATGCCGAACTGCAAGCCATTAATGAGTTTATCCACTTTGCTTGCACATCAGAAGATATCAATAACCTATCCCATGCTTTGATGCTCAAAGGCGGTCGTGACGAAGTTTTACTGCCTTATTGCGACCAGTTAATTGCTGAACTAACTCGCTTAGCAAAAGAATATCGAAGTGTCCCAATGATGGCAAGAACTCATGGACAGCCAGCTTCGCCTACAACAATGGGTAAAGAAATGGCGAATGTGGCGATGCGCCTGAAGCGCCAAAGAGAACAAATTGCAAATGTCGAACTACTTGGAAAAATAAACGGTGCAGTGGGTAACTACAATGCGCACTTAAGTGCTTACCCAGATACCGACTGGCATACATTTGCTGGCGAGTTTGTGAACGGCCTCGGCATTGCGTGGAATCCATTTACAACCCAAATTGAGCCACATGATTATATTGCTGAATTATATGACGCTATCGCTCGTTTCAACACAATACTCATCGATTTTGACCGCGATGCTTGGGGCTACATAGCGCTAGGTCATTTTAAGCAAAGAACCATTCCAGGTGAAATTGGTTCTTCAACAATGCCACATAAAGTTAACCCAATCGACTTTGAAAACTCAGAAGGTAATTTAGGCATTGCGAATGCAATCTTAGGCCATTTAGCAACCAAATTGCCGGTTAGCCGATGGCAACGAGACCTAACTGACTCAACTGTTTTGAGAAATTTGGGTGTCGGTTTAGGTTATGCGGTCATTGCTTATCAATCAACATTGAAAGGGATTAGTAAGTTACAACTGAACGAGGCGAGTTTACTTGCCGAACTCGATAATAACTGGGAATTACTAGCAGAGCCGATTCAAACGGTAATGCGTCGTCACGGTATTGAAAAGCCTTATGAAAAGCTGAAAGAATTAACTCGCGGTAAAAAAGTAAATGCAGCAGTAATGGCACAATTCATCGATAATCTAGAATTGCCAGCAGAAGTGAAAGTGGCATTAAAAAAACTGTCGCCAGCTAACTATATAGGTGATGCGATCAGGCTTGTTGACCAGTTACTTGCTGACTAATACTCTGACAAAATAGAGACTAAATTAACGACTCACAAGGACGTGCGTCATGTTTAGTCCTTTGCTTGTGCTTAAAGCGTATTTTAAGCGATTAAATCCCCCTCCCCTGACTCGCATATCAAGAGCAAACAAAAGAGCTGATATATTAAACGGTGTTTGTATTTGTTTGTGTTTTGTTTTGAGTATCCAATCATTAAAATTATTATGCTTCTCGGGTATTCCCAATATCCAAATACATATAATCAACATGCTCGTGCATATTGGCTGTTTTTCATCTGCATTTTTCTTAAGCAAATTAGGCTTCTTTAAATTAGCCAGATGGTTATTAATATTGGCCTATATTAGCTACCTCATCACTGCTATTTTTTTATGGAAAATAGATCTTAATATTCAATTCTATTTTTTACTGGGCATGTTTACCTCTCTCTATTTCTTTCATCAATACGAAACTAAACAGTTGTGGATAACGTTGTGGGTATTTTGTGGATTATTTATATACTTCCAGAATCAAGTTGTTGTCTCTAGCGCAGCTGAAGGTTGGCAAACTGGCTTGATAAATGTCAATACGTGGACACTGTCGATCTCTTGTTTTTTACTTGCGACATGGGTCCGTCGACAGATGGACCGCAGCTGGCAAGAAATGCAAATGGCAGAGCAAAAGACTAGGCAACTATTACAAAAGGTTATTCCTAATCATATTGCAAGCTACCTAATGTCAACTCCGCATCTAAATATAGACAGCTGTATTGCCGAGCATTCATTTACTAGCATTATATTCATCGATTTCACTCAATTCACTCCTTATAGCCGGCAAACCTCAGATAGAAATTTAGTGATGTTTTTACATCGCATCTATTCTATATTTGACACTATTGCTGAGGAGCTTCATATAACCAAAATAAAAACTAATGGAGACCAATATATAGCAGCTGTTGGTCTGGATAATCGATCACTAAGCGCTTATGAGACCAGCCAGCGTTGCTGCGAATTTGCGCTCGCTATTAGCAGAAAGTTTGCAATTGAAGCTGATGTAAACATCGGAATTAAGATGGGCATTGCATCAGGCAATGCTATTTCCGGTATTATTGGACAAATGAAACCCGCGTTTGATGTCTGGGGTAATACAATGAATCTTGCTTCTAGGCTGGAATCAACAGCGACGAATAGAGAAATTCAAGTCTGCCAACAAACCATGCTGTATAGTATGCAAAATTATAAATTTTGTTCTGGGTTGGTACTACCATTGAAAGGCCTAGGACAAGTTGCCGTATATAAGTTGTTAGGTGCAAAATGATCATTACTAAATTCGACCAAACTCACTTCTTAAACGAATACTGGCAAACAAAGCCGTGTATCATTAGAGGATTCGTTGAGTCATTCACAGACCCGATTGATGAACATGAATTAGCGGGCTTAGCTCAAGAAAATGAAATAGACAGTAGAATTGTGGCTTATTCAAACGGTGAATGGACCGCTTCACAAGGTCCTTTTGAGACATTTGAAGATGTCTGTATAGGCGCTTGGTCTTTGCTGGTTCAGGGCGTTGACCGTTACATTGACGATGTTGACGAACTGACACAATTGGTAGATTTCATCCCAAACTGGCGGCTTGACGATGTGATGATTAGCTTTTCTAACGAAGGTGCTGGCGTTGGTCCTCATACTGATGAATATGACGTGTTTATTATACAAGGAAAAGGCTCAAGACGCTGGCAAGTTGGTTTACCAGGCGATTACACAGAGTCTATTCCCCACCCTTTACTAAAACAGATTGGTGGTTTTAAAGCCATTATTGATGAAGTATTATTGCCTGGTGACGTTGTCTACATCCCCCCAAAACATCCTCATAATGGTGTGGCTCTCTCTGATTGTATGAATTACAGTATCGGCTTTAGAGCGCCCACTTCACTCGAATTACTAGGCGGTTTGATTGACGAAAATAGTATAGATTCTGCAGTATCGGAACGTTATACAGATCCTGACTTACTTAGCCTGAGAACAATTGATACAAGAAGTGCTGCTATTAATTCATCTGAACTAGCCAAAATAAAGCAGTATATTAGCCAACTGATTAATTCTGAGCAAGCAGAGCATGCTCTTCTGCAGTTATTGAGCCGTCAGAGTTTACCAAATGATGAAGCACTAAAAGCAGATTACAGTATTGAAGAGGTCCGTAATGAATTATTGGAAGGAGTATCACTAGCCAGAATGACAGGTGTTAAGCCAGTATATGCGGAACAACAAACCTCAGAAAAATTTGTTTTTTTTATTGATGGCAACGCATTTACCGTAGGTATCAAGCTTAGTAGTGCTTTCGACATTTTACTGAATAATAAAGATGTATCTTTTGGTATTGATATAGAAGAAGAAGTTTTAGATAATCCAGAATTCGTCGATGTTGTGACAAACTTAATAAACACAGGTTACTGGGTTTTAGTAGATTAGAAAAAGGCAATCTTTTTGGTACTTTATTAATTTAAAAAGCAAAAAAGGCTAGATGATTTTTCATCTAGCCTTTTTATTTTAGGATAGGTCTACATTTGCCAAAAACGGCTGACTCTGCATAAAACTAACATTTCAACTTATCTAAACTGACGCCAATATTTCGTTCAACGTCATACTTGGACGCATTGCTTCAGCCGCTAAATTATCATTAGCAAAATAATAACCATTTACGTCCATAGGAATGCCCTGAGCACTGTTCAACTCATTGACAATTTTTGCTTCTTGTGACATTAGTTTTTCGGCTATAGGAATAAATTGTGATTGCAATTCAGCGTCACCAGATTGTGCTGCAAGCTCTTGAGCCCAGTAAGTCGCAAGATAAAAATGTGAACCACGATTATCTAATTCATTTACTTTGCGTGATGGCGATTTATTCTCTTGTAAGAACTTCGCTGTTGCTCTGTCTAATGTATCCGCTAATACTTTTGCTTTAGGTTTATCAGTGGTCACACTTAAATGCTCCAACGAAGCAGCTAATGCTAAGAACTCACCCAACGAATCCCAACGTAAGTGGTTTTCTTTTTCGAACTGCTGAACATGCTTAGGCGCAGACCCACCAGCGCCAGTTTCAAACAAACCACCGCCATTCATGAGCGGCACAATAGATAGCATTTTCGCACTTGTACCCAATTCTAAGATCGGGAACAAATCCGTTAAGTAATCGCGCAACACATTACCAGTTACTGAAATAGTGTCTTCCCCCTTCGCACAGCGCTGTAATGTAAATTCAGTAGCTTCAACAGGACTCATAATTTGAATGTCTAGTCCCGCTGTATCATGGTTTTTAAGATATACATTAACCTTTTTAATCATTTGCGCATCGTGTGCACGGTCTTCATCTAACCAAAAGATGGCTGGAGAGTTTGTTGCACGAGCCCGAGTAACAGCTAATTTAACCCAGTCTTGTATTGGAGCATCTTTCGCCTGACACATTCTCCAGATATCACCATCTTCAACATTGTGAATAAGTAAAATATCGCCCGCTGAATTAACTACACGCACAGTTCCCGCTTCAGACAAGATGAAGGTTTTGTCATGTGAACCATACTCTTCCGCTTTTTGCGCCATTAAACCAACATTAGGAACTGTACCCATCGTTGTTGGGTCAAATGCCCCGTGCTTCTTACAGAATTCAACAACAGTAGCGAATACGCCCGCATAGCTGCGATCAGGTATCATAAATTTAGTATCTTTTTGCGTACCGTCTGGTCCCCACATTTGACCTGAAGCTCTAATTGCAGCTGGCATCGATGCGTCGATAATAACATCACTAGGAACATGTAAATTGGTGATGCCACGATCTGAATCAACCATCGCCATCTCTGGGCGTATGCCATAAACAGCTTGAATGTCAGCTTCAATTTCAACTTGTTGTTGCTCTGATAGTGATGTAATTTTTGCATATACATCACCTAGACCGTTTTTGACGTCAACGCCAAGTTCAGTAAACGTATCTGCGTGTTTAGCAAATACGCTCTTGTAGAAGACTTCAACTGCGTGACCAAAAATAACAGGGTCTGATACTTTCATCATGGTCGCTTTCATATGCAACGAAAGCAGAACATTCTGTTCTTTCGCTGAGTCAATTTCTTTATCAAAAAAGCTAACTAAGGCTGACTTGCTCATTACTGAAGCATCAATAACTTCTTTATCCAGCAACGACACTTTATCTTTGAGTGTTGTTACTGCGCCAGTAGATGCAACAAATTCTATACGCACGTCTTGTGCACCAGAAACGGTTGTTGATTGCTCACTGCCATAAAAATCACCTGATTCCATATGCGAAACGTGAGATTTTGAATCTGTCGCCCATGCACCCATCGAATGCGGGTTGATGCGAGCATACTGTTTAACTGAAGCTGGCGCACGGCGGTCAGAGTTACCCTCACGCAATACGGGATTCACTGCAGACCCTAGCACTTTTGCATAGGTTAATTTGATCTTTTTTTGGTCTTCAGTTTTTGCAATTTCTGGGTAATTAGGTAAAGCATAGCCTTTCACCTGAAGCTCTTTAATTGCAGCTTGCAGTTGCGGAACCGAGGCACTGATGTTTGGTAATTTAATAATGTTTGCTTCAGGTGTCTTAGCCAATTCGCCAAGTTCAGCAAGTGCATCAGCGATGCGTTGTCCTTCAGTTAAATAATCTGGGAAATTTGCAATGATCCTGCCAGCTAAAGAAATATCGCGAGTTTCAACAGCAATACCAGAAGATGCAGTGAATGCCTTAATGATCGGCAATAACGATTGCGTTGCTAAAGCTGGAGCCTCATCGGTAATGGTGTAAATAATCTTAGATGTATCAGTAGTCATTAAAATCCCTATGCTTGTAAGATAGAATAACGAAGTTATTCCAATATAATGTAGTTAAATTACAATCAAATGCTGTTCATTATTAATTGAAATGATGCACGTTTGTAATTCTGCGCTGAGTATTTTAAAGGAATTTAAACTGTTTTTATATAGGAATAGGGTAAATTGCGCTCTACAACAAAACTCATCCGATGAGATTACCCTATTTCACTAGATGTAAATCATATAGAATGGGCGCTAGTTCACCGAATTTTCGATTTATTGTAATAATCCGCCAATTTTGTGCGGGCATCTTAATGTTTGCCTTACTCTTCGAAAGAAATATAGACAGCAACACTGTGTGAGTTCAGTTGGTTAAGGCGCTAAAGGCTCATTACAATTATTGACACCGAACTGTTAATTAAATTTAACGCAGTTTGTGTCTCCCCGTTTAATCATAGAGTCGCTAAATAGGACACAACGCTCGCGTCCTTATGAGTGTTGAGCTCGCCAATTTATCGCTGGGAATTAGCCTAGTTAAACGATTATTTGCTCAAGAATTTGCGCTATCTGCCGATACCCATTTTAACATCAAAAATTTGTGTTGCAGATTAACTATATAAAACAATGCTTTGGTAATTAATCCAAACCATTTTTAACGGACAGCAAAGAGTTATTGCTAAAGGCTACGACCGCCAAATGTTAGGGAAAACTTCAATTAGTACTCATAGGTAATAAAGGCTTTTGAGCACTGAAATTTAATAAAATAACAATTGGAATATATCAATGTCCCTTAAGTTTCGCTTTTTAGCTACGATCCTTTCACTCGTAATTAGTTCGCTGTTAATACTCTCAATTTCAACCATGGTTGTGTCGTCTGATGTATCTGAAACAGCACTAACTCAAGCAGCCGAAGAAAAGCTAACGTCCCAAGCAGCGAATACAAAGCAGGCCATCGAGACCTATTTTAGCGTGCTTGAGTCACAGCTCTCTATCATGTCACAAGAGCAAGAGGTCATAAATAAGGCCACACAATTTGCGCAAGCATTCAACACCTACCTATTTCAACGTAATGAAATCAGCGCCAGACAAAAGAGCAATGTCAAAGAATATTACACAGAAAAATTTGCCCCCTTGTTTACCGAACGTAATAGTAAATCTTTGGACGATGAAAGTGCCTTATTTAACACGCTATCAAATACCACGTTGGCAATGCAGTATGATTTTATTTCTGCCTCATCATTTGGCATTGGTGAAAAAGATCGATTGACTCAGTTAGATAATGATAGTGACTACGCAAAATTGCATTCTGAGTTTCATCCAGGTGCTCGTCGGTTTTTGCAGGAGTACGGATATTACGACATATTTGTCGTTGATGCGAAAACAGGTAACGTCGTTTATAGTGTGTTTAAAGAGTTGGATTTTGCGACAAATTTAAAGTCAGGACCGTATTCGAACTCAGGATTAGGCAAAGCATTTAAAGGCGCATTAACGATGAATGAAGCGGGAAAAATCTTTAATAGCAAGATTGAACCCTACTTACCGTCTTACAATGCAATGGCTGGATTTTTGTCTACACCGATATTTGAAAATGGAAAGCAAGTTGCGGTTCTAATATTTCAAATCCCCCTCAACAAGATTAATAATGTACTCACTAGGGGTAGCGATTGGATTCAACAAGGGTATGGTCTTTCTGGCGAAACATACCTAGTGAATACAGATGGCACCTTATTGACCGAAAGTCGTTTTTTCATTGAAGACAAAGACGCTTATTTGGATATTATTACAAAGACAATGCCGAAGGTTGCCAATACTATTAAGTCCACTGATACTTCCGTAGGCTATCAGCCAGTTGGCTCTTTTTCAGCAACTGAAGCTTTGCAGGGGAATACCGGTTTTGAAACGATCATTGATTATCGAGGTGTTGAAGTATTTTCCACATATATGCCGGTTAAGTTTGGCGCAAACAAATTTGCATTACTGGCTGAAATTGATGTCGAGGAAGCGCTCAAAGCGGCCACTGAAATACAAGAATCCGTTTTGGAGTCGGCCATTATCGTTCTAATTCTAGTGATTGTAATTTCCAGTATTGCTGGTTATATAATCACTAAAAAAACCATTCAACCGCTAGAGAGAGTCGGTAAAATGTGTGAAGATTTAACCACAGGGAACGGTGACTTAACTTTTCGGCTGGAAAAATCCGGTATCTCCGAGATCGATAAGTTACTGATGTCCTTTAACGTATTTATTGAACAAGTGCATGAGATTATTAGCAATATCAAAAACGATAGCATATCTCTTTCGTCTGCCGCAGAGGAACTGTCAGCCATTACTGAGCAAAGCCAAACAACCGCCAGAGAACAAAGAGATCAAACGCATTCTGTTGCCGCTGCTGTAGAAGAGCTGTCAAGCTCCATTGCAGAAATAGCGCGTACGGTTGTGATTAACCGTGGGCATAGTGAATCAGCCAGATCAAGTCTTGAAGATAATTTGAGTAAAACAGATGTCGCTGCGCAAAATATTCGTGATTTAGTTACCTTGATCAAAAAATCCAGTAGCGTTATTCAGTCGTTGCAGACAGAAGTTAATCAAGTAACTAATTTCTTAGGCGTTATTACAAGTATTGCTGACCAAACTAATTTACTTGCGTTAAATGCAGCAATCGAGGCAGCGAGGGCAGGTGAAGCAGGACGAGGGTTCTCTGTGGTCGCAGATGAAGTACGAACGCTAGCTACGCGCTCTCAAGAAAATACCGTAGAAATTTCGAAAATTGTTGAACGCATGACAGCATCATCAGACAACAGTGTGAAATCAATGGAAATGGCTGTTAAAGCTGCCGACAAAGGTATCCATTTGGTTGATACCGTAGCCGCTGCAATGGCTGATTTAGCGTTAGCCCTCGAGGAATCACAGGCACTTGCTGATACCGTGTCTGTGGCTACCGAAGAACAAACAGCCGTGTCTAACTCTGTGAGTGAGAGCGTTAATAATATAAGTCAAATGGCACATGAAGTTGAAATTGGGGCTAAGCAAAGTAGCGAAGCAGCCAGCGAGTTAGCCACAATAGCGTCGCATTCAAATGAAATGGTCAGCCGATTTAAAGTGTAAGTTTCCGGAGGAAATTCGAGCGATTTGAATAATTAATGATAAAGGACATAGTGGAGTAGCCTATTGGCTATTCCACTAATGCATTAATTGCAGCAACCTAAGTTGGGCTAAGGTCTTCAACTTAATAGCAACGCAATACTTTAAAGTAAATATTTCTTTTTCCGCATAAACCACTGTCTTTATACAGCAACAGTAGTTTATAAAGTGAGTATTTATAGGCGCCATTTCTGCTATTCAAAAAATGTCTAATTTCATGTATAAAATCAAATAATTGCCAGCATATTAATGTTTGGAACTCACACCAACATTATGAAACTGGACTTCCCCTGCAAACCAGTAATTCAATAAAAAGCACTGACGGTAGCTTTCTTTCATTCCGGCTAGTTAGCCTAACGGTAAGTTCTACGCGCCAAACTTCAATAAACTCGCACAACATTGAAACCAAGCTCTAAATCTTTAACTAGGAAAATGTACACTTTTTCAGTATCGTCTCATCATAAAATTTTAATATTGAGATACAAATGCATTGTTACTGTTGCAGCAATTTTTTATTTTCAGACTGTTGTGAGCCAATAATAAAAAATACCAATGCTGAAAATCCAGAGCAATTAATGCGTTCACGATTTAGTGCATATGCCATCAAGAACTATGCCTACGTGTTAGCAACTTATGCCCCCGCTCAAAGACAGCAATTGAGCGTAAAGGCATTAAGTAACTCCGCGGATAATATAAGATGGCGTAAACTCGATGTGCTGGCATCAGCAGCAACAGAAAAAGTTGGAAGCGTTGAATTTATCGCTAACTATACTGTGGGCAATCAATATTTTGCGATGCATGAACTTTCAAGCTTTATAAAAAAAGACAATAAATGGTATTACACGACAGGCGTTATACAAGATAAATCAGGGAAATTGACGCCTAATCGAAACGATCATTGCCCATGTGGCAGCGGTAAAAAATATAAAAAGTGTTGCCTAGCTTAATAAATCTAGCTTTTGACAGATTTAAACTTACCACATTGTAAAAATACGATAACTTGTTTAATAACCGCTGGGTTGCGCATCATAAAAGTGTGCGTCACTGGCAAAATGATGTGATCTGTCATTCCAGCTAATTTGGAACTTTCAACTGATACTTTACCGTCATTAGGCATTGGTAGCATGGTTGATAACACCAGATTCACACTGCGAGAGCCTGCAATAATACCCAATTCGAAGTCAGCAGGGCCTAATTGATTCGGTAGTGCACTTTTTTTCGCAGAAAGCTGCAAACCAGCCGGACCATTAACTGTTTTAAATCCAGGTAAGTTTTGCAGGAGGTCAACTATCTCACTGCCCGAATTGGGAGGTCCCATCATTACAACTCGACCTAGGCGAGGCACTTTGTGTCTGCGCAAAAACTGCCTGACCAAGATCCCTCCCATCGAATGCGTTACGAAATGAATTTTGCTCTGCGGGCCAACTGAATCGATGGCTTTGCCAATACTCAATTCTGCAAGAGATTCGATATCATGTTTAGTTGAAGGATAATCGACGTTAACAACCTTATATCCCTGTTCTGTCAATGCACTTTCAAGCTTATTCATTGAAGAAGCGTTGCGAGCTAAACCATGCAGGAGAATTACAGCTTCGTCGTTAAGTGTCACTTTATAGAAACACTATAATGCAAATGAAAGCGAACATTAATGGAACCAGCACTGAGACCACTAGCGTTAAAGACGTGAGGTAATTTAGGCTCTCTTATTTCACGCATCTTTGCCTTCCTTGCAAAAAGTTTGAATTATTAGCCGGACGGCTATGTAATGTTAAGTGGAGCAAAGCTTTTGATCAACTCATCCACTGCTTTCATTTGCGATAAATAACCCTCTAATTTATCCAAAGGCAGTGCACATGGACCATCACATTTAGCGTCATCTGGATTAGGATGGGATTCGATGAATAAACCAGCGATACCTAATGCCATGCCACTGCGTGCAAGTTCTGCTGCTTGTTGTCTGCGTCCGCCGGCAGAATCACTTCGTCCACCAGGTTGTTGCAGTGCATGAGTGGCATCAAAAATAACAGGAGCCATTGTTTTCATTTCATCCATACCCAACATATCAACGATTAAATTGTTGTAGCCATAACATGAACCTCGCTCACACAATAGGATTTTTTGATTTCCTGCTTCCTCAAATTTTTTGATTATATGGCGCATTTCATGAGCTGCTAAAAATTGTGGCTTCTTCACATTAATAACGGCGTTAGTTTTTGCCATAGCAACAACCAAGTCGGTTTGACGAGCTAAAAAGGCGGGTAATTGAATCACGTCGGCCACTTCAGCAACAGGCGCTGCTTGAAAAGATTCATGAACATCTGTAATGATAGGCACTTGAAATTGAGTTTTAATTTCTTCAAATATTTTTAGTCCTTCTTCCAAACCAGGACCACGGTAAGAATTAATTGATGAGCGATTCGCTTTATCAAATGAGGCTTTAAATACATAAGG
>JAWUVZ010000068.1:0-39464 GCA_034112105.1 Glaciecola sp.
GGGTATTTTGTTTGCTCCGTAGGCAACGCAAGCGCAGAAACGATCAGAAAATACATTCAAGAACAAGGTTAGTTCAGCCGATTCATCCCCGCGACATCGCTTTGCTCTGATCACGGGGTTTTCTCGGCCATTTTGATAAAAAGGGCAGATTATTTACATAATCTGCCCTTTCATGTTTGTCATCTGTAGCCTTATCAACCATTCAAGACAACGCTTTTCTAATGCAATAATTACAAGCTAGCGGCCAACCGAGTCCCTTGATCTATCGCTCGCTTGGCATCTAACTGAGCAGCGAAATCAGCGCCACCCATGAAGTGATGAGGAGTTTTCAAGCCCCCAGCTAGTACTTTCAAAGGTTCTTGGCCTGCGCAAATAACAACATTATCAACCGCCAATATTTGCACTTTCTCGTTAATCCTAATATGTAGTCCAATATCATCAATTTTCAAGTATTCAACACCCGCTAACATCTTTACGCCTTTCATCATGAGCCCCGCTCGGTGTGCCCATCCTGTCGTTTTACCTAAACCGGCGCCTACTTTAGTCGATTTGCGTTGCAATAAAAATATCTCTCTAGGAGAAGGCTCAGGTTGTTTCTGCATACCTTCAACACCGCCTCTCGCTGTCATTGTCATATCAATACCCCATTCCTTCATAAAAGCAGGAATATTGGTACTCGAGGATTGCTTACCATGTGATAGAAATTCGGATGTGTCGAAGCCAATGCCGCCTGCGCCTATAACAGCAACAGACTTGCCAACCGGTTTCTTATGTTTCAAAACATCAATATAGCTAAGTACTTTAGGATGATCGATTCCTTCAATATTCAATTTTCTAGGCACAATACCAGTTGCCAATATAATGTCATCAAAACCCATTTCGTTAAGTTGTGAGGCATCAACTCGTATATTTAACTTCACATCCACACCGTGTAAGGCTAGCATCACACCAAAGTAACGTATGGTTTCGTAGAACTCTTCTTTACCTGGTACTTGCTTAGCAATATTAAACTGGCCACCAATTTCCGAATCAGCATCAAACAACGTTACTTTATGACCACGCTGCGCTGCGGTAGCTGCCGCTGCTAAGCCAGCAGGTCCGGCACCAACAACAGCAATCTTTTTTATTACTGTCGCAGGCTCAATAACATACTCTGTTTCGTGACATGCTCTTGGATTAACCAAGCAACTTGTCATTTTTCCTTCAAATGCATGGTCTAAACAAGCTTGATTACAACCGATACACGTATTGATTTGACTAGACTTATTGTCTTTCGCTTTTATTACAAAATTGGCATCAGCTAAAAATGGACGTGCCATTGACACCATATCTGCATCGCCGCGAGCTAGGACCTCTTCAGCAATTTCAGGTGTATTGATTCTGTTAGAAGTAATAACAGGGATATTGAGCGCTTCTCTAAATCTTGCCGTTACCCAAGTCCATGCTGCTCTTGGCACTTTAGTTGCGATAGTAGGGATCCTTGCTTCATGCCAACCAATCCCAGTATTAATCAATGTCGCACCGGCTTTTTCTATTTTTAGTCCTAAATCAACTACTTCATCATAAGTAGAACCACCTTCCACCAAGTCCAACATCGATAAGCGATAAATGATAATAAAACGCTCACCAACAGCTTCACGTACTCGACGAACAACTTCAATAGGTAACTTAATTCTGTTTTGGTAGTCACCACCCCATTGGTCTGAACGAAAATTCGTGCGTGCTGCAATAAATTGATTTAAAAAGTAACCTTCAGAGCCCATTATTTCAACACCGTCATAACCAGCTCGTTGCGCTTGCAATGAGGTGTGTACGAAATCATTAATTTGCTTTTGAATACCTTCTTCATCTAGTTCTTTCGGTATAAACGGATTAATCGGCGCTTGTACAGCTGAAGGCGCAACCAAATTCTTATTATATGCATAGCGACCTGTATGCAATATTTGCATACAGATTTTGGCACCTTCAGCGTGCACTGCAGCCGTTATTTCTTTGTGCTGTTCAACGGCTTCGTCAGAATCTAATCGTTTAGTAACTGAATGTGTAGCACCTTCATCATTGGGTCCAATCCCACCCGTAACGATAAGCCCAACACCGCCTCGAGCGCGCTCAGCAAAAAATGCTGCCATGCGCTTATGGCCATTTGGTGCTTCTTCTAAACCAGTATGCATTGAGCCCATAAGAACGCGGTTTTTAAGGGTTGTAAAACCCAAATCGAGAGGACGGAATAAATGAGGAAATGGAGTATCAACTGCTGTTGTCATGTTGTGCCCTTTTAACTATTTGTTACCAAAATGAAGCCAGACGGCTATTTCTATTTATATAAATGGCTTTCGTAGTGACGCCTGCATTTGCGATAAATAGCAACAGTAGTGTCACTTGCACTTGGGGTTAAATTTAATATGAATTGTGCTCAAATAAGATTTTATCTGTTAGTCGACGATATTACTTGGTAAATCTTGTCTAACCTGTTGCCAAATTTTGCCACTTTCGATGCCGTACTTTCTTACCACTAAAATTACACGCTCAGCGTCATCATTCGCTAACACTTGCAGCAGTTGTTGGTAATATTCAGTAACTATGTCGCGGGCTGCTTGATGTGAGAAAAAATAGCCTCCAATGCGGGCGTAGAAACTTCTAAAACCATTCATCATCAGCACGTAAACAGGGTTATTGGAAGCGAATGCGAGATCATGATGCATTTGGTAGTCAAAGTGTGCAAAGGACTTGCCGTCCTGCTCAACTTCTGAATAGCGTGATATTATTTCTTTGCATTTTTCTGCATTTTGTTTGAAAGCAGCTCGCATAAAGACAGCACTCAAATTTGTGCGCGCAGATAATAAGTTATCAACTAATTGTGGGCGACCATCTTGGTCCAATCGGGCGAGCGTTTCTAATATATTTAGTCCGCACGTTTCCCAATAATTGTTTACTTTCGTTGGCTTACCATGCTGGATGGTTAACCATCCATCTCTCGCTAAGCGCTGCAATACCTCACGCAATGTTGTTCGAGTAACACCAATTAACTCAGAAAGCTCACGCTCGGCTGGTAAGATAGTCCCAGGAGAAAAACGACCACTCCAGATTGACTCTACAATATACTCTTCAGCAAACCCGGCTGGACTTTGAGATTTATAAATCATGGTTATTACAAACAACATTCTATTAACAATTTGCCAGATTGTAACAAATTGTTTTGACAAGGGAAGTATTAATCCACCAACAATTTTATTGCAACAACGCTAAGACCCACCGATATTTTCGATTTCAATGTCATTATAAAAATAAATGCCCTCCTAGCGAGATAGCTAGACTAGATATTGGGCAACGTGAAAGATAAAAAATTAATAAAAGAGTAAACATATGTGAGGGAGCATAGTTACGATGAGTTAATTTTAATAGATACTAGGTACTTTCTTCTATTTTCTGTATGATAAAGATCAATGCAATTTGCTAATTATTAAAACGTTGCATAAGTCTGTGCAAATGAAGTCATTTATATTTGGCATCATACGAGAACCTTTAGAGAGTCAAGTAACTAAATGAAACCATATGCAAGCATTGTCGAACTAATTGAGACATTAGAGTTGGAAATACAGTCAATTACAGATACAATAATCACGTTGAAACAAGAGCCTAAGAGTTTTAATGAGCGGATCATATTTAAATACATTGATACTGCAAGCACAGGTAAGACTAAGGATTTTGTAAGGTCGTTAGACGTGAAATCTGAACGCGGTTCATTATTTTCATCGGGTGACGTAAGTAAATTAATAAAAGACGGAGCTGAAGATATTTCACCAGACCTGCTCGTAATTGCGAGAAAGGTGGTAAATATCAAAAAGAAAAACAGCAAAAATCGTTAATTGTTATTATACTAGAAAAACAGTTTGTAATATATTATACTAACAAAATGGTTACTCAGGTAATCGCAATAGATTTAAAGTCTGGCTTTGTGATGGTGATAGCGAGTCAGAATTATATTTTTCACTTAAGACAAAGAGAGTAATATGAGTAAAGGTACAGTTAAGTGGTTCAATGCAGATAAAGGTTTCGGTTTTATTACTCCAGAAGACGTTAGTAAAGACTTGTTCGTTCATCACTCAGAAATTCAATCTGGCGGCGATTACGCTACGTTGAATGACGGTCAAGCAGTTGAGTTTGAAGTTGGACAAGGTCAAAAAGGCCCATGTGCAAATAAAGTTGTTGCTGTCTAAACGATAGTACACAATTAGGTAGCTGGAAGTTTTTGACTTCTGGCTATCAAATCCCCCTCTACATCCGCAGTAAATAAACAATAATTCATAAAAAACCCTTGATAGAAAGTACAAATAATCCTCAAGTGTTAACTACTTTGAACCGAAAACACGAGCACTTATACGTGATTTTTATAATCGATGAAAAATGCTGCACTGCCGCGATAATTTTGCGCTCGCAAAACAAGGTAATAGAATGAAAACCAGTATCGCAGAAGCGGTCTCTAAGAGTCTTCTTGGTCCAGCACCAGATTGGTATAAAAAAAGTCATCGGTATGACAATGATTGGTGAGCCCCAAAACTTAATTATGGCTGACCAAGCGGCATGGAGCTTTGCTGAATTTTTGATTCGCATGGTACTTATCTCTATCGCTTTATTTTTAATGGGTCTACTAACAACTTTTTACATGGTATTACCTTATACAATAGTGTTAACTGTTGTAGCTTTGGCTGCTGTCTACTTTGGATTATTAGAAAGCACTGAATGGTTGTATCAGCAAAACTTAATCGAACATCACAGCTCAGCTTTTAGGCAAAGGCAGTAGTGGAAATCACTAAGATTATTAATCTATATAATTTCAGTTAAGCCAATTAACGTAAAATAAAGGAACAATTTAATGTTGTATGAAATTCAACAATGGTCGCATTCTCGAGCAGCATGGCAAGTACTTTTTTTATCCGCTGCCGTGCTTATATGCGCTGCGCTTTATTTTCAGCATATTCAAGATCTACAACCTTGCATAATGTGTATATACCAGCGTACTGCGGTTATCGGTATATTGGTTGCGGCTTTCATTCCGTTAGCTAGCAACACATTTTTTACGCGTTTAATAGGTTTCGCGGTTTGGGGGACAGCATCTGTGCAGGGCTTCTTAGTGTCAACTGAACACAAAGATATTCTGTTTGGAGAGAACTCTTTTTTAGTGCCTTGTAAAATAGAGCCCAACTTCCCGAGTTTTATGCCTCTACACGAGTGGTTCCCTGATTTATTTGGTGCCCCAGGAGATTGCTATGAGAATACATGGCAATTTTTTGATTTGGGTATGGCTGAATGGATGCAGGTGGTTTTTGCTATTTATATCGCCATATTTGCTTTTATGTTTATTTTGCAATTTATTTCTTTTTCTAATAACAAATCGATTAGACAAAAAAAGAGCTAATCTATGTCTGCCAATGGCCAGGTCACTATGTAATCTTCAAAAGATTGCATATCGACTTCATTTTCATTCACCGTTCTGCCGCGAGCAGATACACCTAGTTCATGCATCTTGGTTTTTTTACCTTTATTTAGTAAAGGATGCCAAGACGCTAGACCTCGGCCTTCATGCATTCTTCGATAACTGCACGATTTGGGCATATAAAATATGTCTTTAAGATTATCCTTCGTTAATGTGACGCAATGTGGCACTAACTCGCTTCGTCTATCATATTGAGTACACTCACATTTTTTTGTATGCAAGAATTGGCAGACGATGTTGGTAAAAAAGACTTCTTCTCCTTCGCTACCAACAGCAGTTGGCATTGCTTCTTGTTCGCTAATATCACCCGCTTCATCATCATCCATAAATTTATGTAGGCAGCACTTTGCGCAACCATCACAAATGGCTTCCCATTGCGCTTTGTTCATTTCTTCTAACTGCGTGGTTAACCAAAATTCGGAATCCATCAATGCTTTCGTGTAAGGTGTTTTTCTCATTGGCTGATTACTCTTGTTGATATCGATAAATGCCCTTCCAATACAGCCGTGATTTTATCATCTACATGCATAGGGCCTACTCCTTTGGGTGTACCTGTCAGTATCACATCCCCAGGTAATAACGTGAAATATTGTGAAATTTCAGCAACTAGCTGTAACATTGGCGTGAGCATTAGTTTTGTATCACCGCTTTGAACTAATCGCTCATTTATATGCAGTTGAAACGTAAAATGGTCATTCTGAGAAAGTGGATTGAGCAACACGAAAGGTGACAAAGGGCAACTACCGTCAAATGCCTTAGCACGCTCCCAAGGTTGTCCTAATTGCTTTAAACGTTGTTGTTCATCTCTCAGTGTTAGATCCAAGCCCAAACCTATCCCGTAAACGCCTTTGGACGCTTGCTCTGAGTCTACTTTAGTCATCTTAGTGGCGATCAATAAAGCAATTTCAAGCTCATTGTGACACTCCCCCTGATTAGTGGGGATAACTATAAGCTCGCGCAGATCAACCAAAGCAGTAGATGGTTTCATAAATAGAAGTGGTGTATCACTCACTTGATTGCTCATTTCCTGAATATGATCCATATAGTTCCTGCCTACACAAACCACTTTTCCCAAAGGTAACCCAATAGCTTGACCTTGTTCATCAGTATGTTGATAAGACGCTATATGAGTAGATTGACTTACCGACATATCAACTCCCTTTCCGGATCCTATCGGCTAAATAACCAACAGAGACACCGAAATAAAGAGAGCGATTCCAACGCATTAAGGTATGAAAATTATTGTATGCAAGATAAATACGACCGCTGGCGTCATCCGGTAAGATCAATGACGCCTTTATGTTGACGCGAGGTAGAGCAGCACCATTAAACTTTGTCACACCCAAATTATTCCACGCCAGCATTACTAGCATCTTGTCTTTCGCTAAGCCGGAATACCTATTTATTGTGTTTATGTCGAAACTGTCACTCAATTTAACTTGGCGCCCCCAAGTCTGTTGCCCATTCCAGCCTTCTTTGGCGAGAAAATTTGCAATCGAGGAAAACACGTCCTCAGGTGTAGACCAGATATCTTTTTTACCGTCACCATCTCCATCTACTGCATAAGACAAGAATGAGGTCGGCATAAACTGGCTTTGCCCCATTGCACCAGCCCAAGAGCCTGTAAAGTCATCAATCGCCACATGCCCTTCAGATAATATTGTTAATGCGGCA
The DNA here is from genome assembly GCA_034112105.1 of Glaciecola sp. GTDB lineage: Bacteria > Pseudomonadota > Gammaproteobacteria > Enterobacterales > Alteromonadaceae > Glaciecola. Next base: position 7,169 of record JAWUVZ010000068.1, read on the forward strand.
AAAAACTGCTTTTTAAACAATGCCTCTCGGCGACCATCAAATGCTAAGGATACTAACGATGAGAGCACTGGATGGTCGCCTTGTATGCGCCCAAAGTTACTTTCATTACCCCATAAAGCAACAATAAAACGTTTTTGTACGCCGTATTTTTTTTCCACTTTATTGAGTAATTCTGCATGCTCTTGCATTTTTTCTAACGCCTGTTTTACTTTCCAATCAGGCACTCTAGTGTTTAGATACTTATCTAAGGTTAGCTTAGATTCAGGTTGGTTTTTATCTGCCGTAACGACTTTCTCTCGCCTTTTAATCGAGGCAAACGCAGCGTTAAGCAACTCAGCTGAAAAACCTTTATCTTCAGCTTCAGTTCGCAATTGCGCTAAATATTCTGCGAATTGAGTATCTAGGATAGGCTTCTCTACTACCATATCGCCTTGAGCAAACAATGAAGTAGAGAAAAACACTAGTATTGAGAATATGAGTATGTTGATAGTTTTGGTTTTTCGAGTTTTGCGCAACTCAAAAATAAATAATGACATAATCAATTCCTTTAGAATTTCTTATCAGGTTGCTCATCCAGCCCTTGTGAGCGGCGATGTTCAGAAAGTAGACTTTCTTCTGTTGGAGGTATTTGTAAGTAAAAGCCCTTTTCCTTTAGATTTTTAGTCAACTTTTCAATGCTAATATTGGCGATTTTACGAGGTTTATGCAAAGGCACAAGCATCACGAATTTAGGCAAACCGAAAGTTTCAAGCAGCATTTTAGGTACTTCTGAAAAATCATCTCTTTTGTTAATATACAGATAAGTGTCTGCTTTTTTACGAGACTTATAAACTGCGCAGAGCATTAAATTCGCCTCCTTGAGAGTTAAATAAAAGGGCAAGTTCTTTTGCAAAAATATGTCTTCGCCAGCCACTCACTATATCAGGCTGCAATTTCACCGAATCTAATTCATCAATTTCAAACCAGCACCATTTCAGCCATTGGTTTAGCTGTTTTTTAGAGGCAAGAACTTCCACTCTCGTAGCATGCTTTTCTGCTAACCCTTCGCAAACGACTTTTAGCACAGCCAATGCTTTTTTATAATCGTTAAAATCTGTTAAACGCTGAATTTTCGAAGGGCAATCTTCAAAATCAGTATTACGCGCATTTTGCACTAGTTCTAATAATATATCGGTATGTATTCGTGCTTCTTTTGGTGTGATTGCCTCCAATTGGAATAACTGAGCCTTATTCTCAGGAAGTTTAGTGGCAACTTCAAGCATACCTTGCTCTCGCAATACAAAATTAATTGCCATGTCACGTTTTTGTGCCTGCTGTAAACGCCAACTTGCTATTTCTTTTAATGCTTGTCGCGATTGAGCACCAATTTTCCAATTATTTTTGAGCGATAAGTAAGCTAAATCACTCGGTATTTCTGCACGTTTTTTTGATGACAAAAAAGCCGACTCTTGATAAACCCAATCTGTCTGTCCGATTTTTTCGACTTTCTCAGCGAGTTGGCGATAAACAGGTAATAAATAGAATACATCTGCCGCAGCATATTTCAATTGCTCAGCTGACAATGGGCGGGCAATCCAATCTGTTCTAGACTCCCCCTTATCAACATGCACATTCAACATCTGCTCAACTAAATTGGCATACCCAAGGCTTTGGCCCATATCTAGCAAGTTGGCAGCAAACTGAGAGTCAAAGAGTGGTGTTGGCGTTACTTTTAAGTTAAACCATAATGCATCTAAGTCTTCAGAGCATGAGTGCAACACCTTTATAATTGACGGATCTACCAATATTTCGTTAAAAACTAATAAATCATCCAATGCCACAGGATCAATTAGACCTAGGTGCTCACCATCATAAACTTGAATAAGACCAAGTTGCGGCACAAGTGTTCTAGTGCGCACAAACTCAGTGTCAATTGCTAAAGCATCTGCATTGGCAATGCGCGCGCAGTAATCTGTTAGCGCTTCGGGCGTGTCTATATATTCAAAATTCATCTAATCTCGCAACTCTCGACGTAATATTTTACCGACATTAGTTTTTGGCAAGTTATCTCTAAATTCGATAATTTTAGGAACTTTATAACCCGTCAATAACGACTTACAATGTTCAACAATCTGTTGTTCAGTGACATTCTCATCTTTCTTCACAACAAATAACTTTACAACCTCACCAGATACTTCATGGGGAATACCGATTGCTGCAGCCTCAAGCACACCATCATGCATCGCTGCGATTTCTTCAATCTCATTTGGAAAAACATTAAAACCTGAGACTAAAATCATGTCTTTCTTGCGGTCGACGATATAAAAAAAGCCATCATCATCCATCTTCGCAATATCACCGGTTGCCAACCAGCCATCTTTCATAATTTCTGCAGTCGCTTCAGGACGATTTAAGTAGCCCAGCATAACCTGCGGACCTTTTACATATAACTCACCCGCTTCGCCATGTTTGACTTCGTTACCGTCATCATCAACTAACTTTATATCAGTAGAGGGCACAGGCAGACCGATTGACCCTTTATAAGCTTTGATGTTAGTCGGATTTACGGTTACCACTGGAGAACATTCTGTAAGACCGTAACCTTCCAATAAAACACTACCCGTTACTTTTTCCCATTTTTCGGCTACGCCACGCTGCACAGCCATGCCCCCGCCCAGTCCAAATTTAAAATTGGAATAATCAAGCTCTGCGAATCCAGGTGTATTTAACAGGCCATTAAATAACGTATTAACACCGGTAATAACGGCGAATGGGTATCTATTTAACTCGCTAACAAATCCTTTCATATCTCGAGGATTAGTTATCAATAAGTTGGGACAACCATATTTTAAGAACGTTAAACAATTACTCGTTAACGCAAATATATGATAAAGCGGCAATGCGGTAACCACTAAATCTTTGCCAACCGTTACGGAAGCCTCGAGCGTACCCGATACTTGTTCTAAATTCGCCACCATATTTTTGTGCGTCAGCATAGCCCCTTTTGAAACGCCTGTTGTTCCGCCGGTGTATTGCAGAAAAGCAATATCAGAGGGCAATACTTTGGGTCGGGAATATGTTTGATTTTCGCCTATTGCCATTGCTTGTGAAAAACGTTTAGCCTGCGGAAGGTTAAACTCAGGTACCATTTTCTTGATATATTTCACTGCAAAATTAACTAACCACCTTTTCGGAGTTGGCAGCATATCAGCGATGCTAGTTAATAAGACTTCTTTTACTGATGTATTGTTGATGACTTCAGCTAATATGTGGGCAAAATTTTCAACAATAACGATGGTTTTAACATTCGCATCGATAAGTTGATGTTGCAGTTCGCGCGCCGTATACAAAGGGTTTACATTAACCACCGTCATACCAGCTCTCAATACGCCAAACAAAGCAATCGGATATTGCAGTAAGTTGGGCATCATTATCGCGATAGCATCCCCTTTTTGCAGCCCTTGGCTTTGCAAATATGCAGCAAATTGCATAGATAACACGTCTAAATCTTCAAACGTAATTTCATGACCCATATTGATAAATGCTGTTTGATTTGCGTATTCAGCAACAGAAGATTCAAATATTTCCAAGAGTGTCGACAAGCTATCAACATTTATCTCGGACTGCATGGTTTTGTCGTAATGCTTTAACCAGACTTTTTCCACGTTTTGTCCTTTAAAAAAGTTTTTGTGTGCGCCACGCCTATGCGAAGTCTTATTTTTATTTAGATATCTGTTTAGCCTAACTATGCCCTTTCAACGAAGAGATTAGCTGATTAAAATCAGCTAATTAAATCTAGTATACACCCTAATACTAAAGGATGATTGCGCAAAGATAAACTTCAACAGACATTCATCTGGTGAATACAAACAATATGTTTAATTAATCGCCATCTATAGCGGTTATTAACTGCAATGTTGGATAATAATTCCTGAAATTAAGCCGGCAGCTTCCATATGAACATGATGTCCACCCTCAACTATTGTTAACTTGGCGTCTTTAAATAATGATTTTCGTTGTGCTATTAGGGCATTGACTTTACTAAAGCCTGTACTTCCTAGCACAAAATGAATCGGGCATTGAATGCCCTGCATTAAATTCTCGGCTTGAGCTTGGGTCAATCTGAGTGACGATATGGTTCTCAGTCGTTTATCTGTCGACCATTGAATAGCGCCAGATTGAACATCAATTTTGATGTTTCTTTGCAGTATCGTTGTTGCATTTTCTGAATTGAGATCACTGACTTTTTGGCGAGATTGTACAATTGATTCTACATCTTTAGGGTGCTTAATGACTTTTTCATTGTTATCAATTCGGCTTATAATTGCTTTTTTTAACTGTTCTATACTGGTCGACTCAGGCTCTGTCAGCGGCCCCGCCGACTCGATACAGACAAAACTTCGCACAAATTCGGGAAAAATAGCACAGTACATGCTTGATATGATGCCTCCTAATGAATGACCAACAATTGAGAATTGAGTCCATCCTTGAGCATTCACCAAACAGTGTAAGTCATGCACATAATCCAACAGGTGATAATGCGCATCTGCACTTCGATGGGATGACTTTCCGTGCCCGGGTAAGTCGATCGCAATAACATGGAAATCATCAAGGAGCTCAATTAGCTTAGTAAAACTGGCGGCGTTATCTAACCAACCATGCACCATTAACAATAAAGGCTTGTCAGTTTGACCATTACTCAATGCTGCAATCTTGCGGTTTGGTATCGTAAAAATCAGTTCAGTGCTGCTCATTTATAGGAGTTTTCCTATTGCGTTACATTAAAATTGCAAATAAAACAAAAGCGGCAATTGCCGCTTTGTAACTATTTTGATAAAAACTTGAGAACGTCAGCAGGCAACCCTACTTATTTTGGATGCTCTTGTGTCTTACTTTTTAATCTATCGCTTTCGCCTAACCTGACACGGTTCTTCGCACCAGTCGTACCTGTTCTACTTTTATTCGTTTGCACTCTGATGGTGGCTCTAGTATGGAAAAAGCCATAAGGTCTCCAGTAATCTCGTCTTACACCCATGCCCCAATATGGCGATAAGTCAGAATAATAGAATCCCGACATGCGATATTCCTCAGTCTCTTTCCACATATAATAACCGCTGGCTAACAAGACTGGGTAGATATAAGTTTGCTCCCCAATAATGCCCTCTGAAGGCTCCCCTAACTCGCCTAAAAAAGTAATTAAACGCCCTTTCTCGAACACGAGTGGATCAATAAAACCCGCTACTTGTACTTTAAATCGTCCAGCGCTATCTAAGTTGGTCCGCGGCTTGCCATAAGGATTACTGGGATATTGTAAGATTTCTACCTCTGAATACTCCTCTTTGTTCTCAACACTAACGATTTCACCGCCCCAACGCGCCTTTGCACCCTGCCCAGTTTCATTACCGCTAATGATACTCTCAAATGGAATTAACTTTTCGTTGTCCGATACTTTTATTTGATCGGGCACGATAGCGCATCCACCTACCAATAAGGTAAGCGCTACGACAGATGTTTTAAACAATGAATGCATAAATTTACTCCAAAATTATCGTTGATATACGATTGAGTGGTTATTTTTACCTACAGTATGTTTTTACGTCTCCTATTGAAGGATTTTATTCACATTCGTTGGCTAACTTAATAAAATTGTTTTCTAACTCGGTTCTAGGAACAATCTGAAATCACTCAAAACTAAATCATCTCGTGTTTTGCTCTTTTCTTTTGTCTTACTGTTATCTTATACGAACACAAAGCCAAATAGATTGCTTCATGATATCACCTTTGTTAATTAACTAAGAGTCCTCTCTTCTACCTTGTATCATCAGGCCTTTAGGGGTGTAATATTTAGTTCTTTTTGGTCCTTCAGGCGTAAATATCGACGCCTAAAAGCAGTGTAATATCATCTCTCTTCTCTTGCGTTTCTATTGACTTATAAATGGCTAACTCTTGGCGAGTGCGCAAGTTAGGATTATCGTCATAGTTAGTTGACTGTTTGAAGGATTCCGCTCTTTGGAATACCTCCTCATTACCTGCAACTAACCTCTGCTGTTCAGCTTTCACAACGCCTTTCTGCTCAGCATCACTGACTTGCTCAAGCAGACCACGTTTAATAATTGGAGATTGGGATGCATTGTCAATAGAGTCCTTCGCAATAAAAATTGCACTACTACTCTTGATATTCGCCGTATCCATTTACTCTCCCATTAACGCCATAACTATATACGTAGCGTCAGATTATTCTTTACCCGGTAACTTTTTCCAAGTTACTTTGTCACGTAAATAAATAGGTGTGACATCATCAACACCAATCGTTTTACCATCTTTAAATGCTTGTTCGGCAATCGGCAGAATATACTCTGCAGAAGGGTACAGTACGTTAATCGCAACGCCATTTTGCAGTGTTAAAAACGCTTCGCTGTGCGCATCCCAACCTGTTCCGGCTCTTCCGTAGGCTGCATTATCATCGCTAATTTCTGCGAATTTTGCAACAGCCTCTGCTGGCGTCAAAACGGCTTCACTTTGGCGCTCTTTGACAATTCCCCCAGCAACACCCTGTTGAACCTCAAAATGCCCGAAATAGACCTCTTGCATTCGGGCATCTATCAACACTTTTGTGAACAGATGACCATGCTGCATATAATTTTGCTGAGCCATTGCTGCGAGTGTAGAAACCTCTATGACGGGTAAGTCTGAACCGAGTGCTAAACCTTGCACAACTCCAGTTGCAATTCGTACTCCAGTAAAACTGCCTGGTCCTCTGCCATAAGCTAGTGCATCTAAATCACCAATTTTAATGCCATGTTTGCTTAGCAATTTATCTATCATGGGCAGTATACGTTGGCTGTGCTGTTGCGGACAAATTTCAAAAATCATGTCCGTTATATCGTGATTTAACAATGCCACCGAACATGCTTCGGTCGCGGTATCTATCGCTAATATTTTCATTATTCAATCTTATTTAAAAAGGCGGCAACCGCATCCAAACTCCGAGTTCGCTTCATATTTGGCAAACTCGCAATAAACGTTTGGCCATATTGTTTTGTTACTAAGCGGTTATCGCAAATAACCAATACTCCTTTATCGGTCTCATCACGAATAAGACGCCCAGCGCCTTGCTTTAATGTAATAACCGCTTGTGGAATTTGGATCTGCGCAAAGGCATTACCGCCCTGCTTCTTGCAATCCTCTATACGCGCTTGCAATAGAGGATCATCAGGCGATGCAAAAGGTAGTTTATCAATCATAACACAGAGCAGGTCATTGCCCTTAACATCAACACCCTCCCAGAATGCTCCGGTCCCAAACAAAACTGCATTTTGATTTTTAAGATACTCGTCTAATAGCGCTTGTTTAGTTGTGCTGCCTTGAACTAATACTGGGTTATCTATCTTTTCTTGCACAAGCTCAGCCACTTCACGCATCATTGCGTGGCTCGTAAACAGAATAAATGCTCTGCCTTTGCTCGCATCAATTAGACGACACGCGATATCCACTAAATTATACTTAATTGCTCTATCATTCGGTTCAGGTAAAAAGCGTGGAATACACAACATCGCCTGATTTTGATAATCAAACGGACTGCCTAATGATAAGGTTTTTGCTTTGTAGAGGCCCATATGATTTCGGTAATGATCAAAGTTGTCGTCCACCATTAACGTTGCCGATGTAAATATCCAAGCAGCATTTTGCGCTTCCATTATCGCTGAAAATTTATCAGCTATACTGAGCGGGGTAAGGTGCAAAACAATTTGTCTTGGGGTTGTTTCGTACCACAAGCTCACCCCTGTGCGTTGAATATCAGTTACATGACTTAAACACTGGCTAAATTCGGCGACACGTTCGATCATCATGTCGAGATCTTTGTCTCGGCCTTGTTGAATGTTAGCAATTGAAGATAACTGTTCAAGGCTTTGTTTAATAACAGCTATTTGGTTAGCAACATCCGTTTGTTCGAGCTTTTTGGCCCAATTACCACGGATAGGATTATGCGGAAATAACAAACGTAAATCGGCCATATGCATTTGGCACTTTTCCGCAATCTTACCCAACTGATCTGCATCTTTTAGCACCGACCTTGTTATCGCGATAATGTCCTTGGTCAAATCCTGAACTTGTCTACTCGAAAAGTTTTCGCCGAAGTATTCACTCGCTATATCGGGCACTTGGTGTGCTTCATCAAAAATAACGACGTCCACATCCGGAATTAGTTCACCAAAACCAGTATCTTTTAGTGCTAAATCTGCAAAAAACAAATGATGGTTAACCACAATTACATCTGCTTCCATCGCATTTCTTCTTGCTTTTACTAAGTAACAGTCTTCGTAACTCGGGCAGTCTTTTCCTAAACAATTATCCACTGTAGACGTGACTATCGGCAGCACCTTAGCGTCTTCTTTAATGCTTTTTAGTTCTCCAATATCACCTGTTGAGGTCGTACTCGCCCACTTTCTCACTAAACTAAATTCGTTAAGCACTTCTTTTTCAAGCAATACGTTGCCACCACCATGCTGTGAAAGACGGTGTAAACAAAGATAATTAGCACGCCCCTTCAATAGTGCTGTTTTTCTAGTTTTATCTATCGCTTTTTTGACTGTGGGTAAGTCACGATGAAATAGTTGCTCTTGTAAATTTTTTGTCCCTGTTGACACAATAAACTTTTTCTTAGACAGCAGTGCTGGCGCCAAATAAGCAAAAGTTTTGCCGGTTCCAGTGCCTGCTTCAACAATCAAAGAACCTCGCTCTTTAATTGCTGTGGCGACAGCTTTAGCCATTGTTGTTTGCGCTTCTCTGGGGGTGAATCCGGAGATAACTTCAGCCAACGGACCAGGATTCGAGAAAAAGGACTCAATTTCAGACATTAATTTTTATTTATTCCGGTGTGGGGACAATTAGATTTCGTATTACATTATGCCAAATAAGCGAATCAAGTTTTTATTAATTTCAAGCCAATTGCAGTAATTAATTGTTCAAATTAAAAATAACATACGGCAACTGCACAATGGCACATCTCATTAATTGAATCTATAGAACAATATGACAGATCTCTATAGACGCTTTTTTTTATAGACGCTGTTTTGCAAATAAATACGGCACTTCGTCAGTATTTGTCGGAATATTGTATAACGTTACGATTAAAGAGGAGAGTAGTTTGTAATAAAAAGCTCCGACGTGTTAAAAACAGCGGAGCTTTTTTGCTATTAACAAACTGCTAACACGTATTTGAAACCGAGGTCTCCTATCTAAATAATACTTTTTCTTGTTTAAACCAATAAATGCAAAATGCGAGAAAACTCCCCGCAATCAGAGCTGTTGAGCCAAATATGGCAAACAATTGAACATAGTCCATGGTGCCTTTTATCAACTCTTTGATAGCCAGCGCCACATTGGTCAGCGGCACCCAAGCCCAAATCCCTTTTAGTTGAACACCTGGAAGCATTGCAAATATTACTGGAATAATAGTGACGAAAACAAGGGGGGTCATATAGCCCTGGGCTTCCTTAAATGAACGTGCGTAAATTGATAACGTGAGCAATACTGCAGCGAAAATAGCGACAACAGGTATCAGCATGAAGAATACCAATAAAAAATCGATCGCATCAATTGATGCCATGAAGGTCACTAACACCTCTCCCGCCTCACCTTTGCTTAACACTGCAGTCCACAAGGCAATACTCAAAACGGTAACGAGCGCTGATGTTACCCCCGCAAAAGCGATAGTAAAGAACTTACCAAGCACGATTTTTGTGCGCTCTAATGGTGTAATAAGCAACGTTTCAAGGGTTCCTCGCTCTTTTTCACCTGCACCTAGATCACTAGCCGGTAGCATCGCACCTTGTAAACACAGCATAAAAATCAAATAGGGAATGAAACCACCAATTGACTCACCTTGGGTTTCGCGTTCATCCGCTACATTTATCTCTTCAACCTCAATAGGGGTTACCACGCTTATTTGCTGAGACTCAGATAAACCCAATGCTGAAAATGCTGTTGTTTGATATAACGCTGAAAGCTCATCAACAATTTCATTTAATTTATTTTCGACTACTTTCAAACCAGCTTGGTTGCGATACAACGTGAGTATTATTTTACCTGAATCTAGTATCGTGCTGCTGTAATTTTCTGGTATTTCTAAAACAAAATCAATATTACCTTCTTTGACATAAGCAATTATTTGTTCTTTTGTTTGAATTTCAGAAGGTAATTTTTGCAATGAAAATTGTTCAATTTCATTTAACTTACCCACTAAATCATCACTAAATTGGTCGCCAATGATGGCATAAGTGCGTGTTTTTTCTACTGCACCTTTGACTACGTTAGTGCCTACATATAGCGTGCCACCAATCAATAGTGGAAATAACAAAATAGGTAGCGCAATCATGAAGAATAGTGTTTTTCTATCTCTTAATAATTCTTTAATCTCTTTTTGAAAGACCAACCACATAATAATAATCCCTATAGTTCTATCGTTTGATGTTTAGGCTTACCTATCGATCGCAAGAATGCCTCATGCAGAGAAGCGTCATCTACATCTCTGAAAGCATCAAATCTATCATTAAACACTGTTATACCTTGGTCAATCACTGTTACTCTATCGCAAAGTTCAGATACTTCATCTAAATGGTGGGTAGAAAATATTACTGGGACATTGTCACGTTTCAAATCACGAATGAAGTTCAACACCGTTTGTGTAGCCATTATATCTAAACCAGTCGTCGGTTCGTCTAAGATAACTACTTTGGGAGAATGAATAACTGAGCGTGCAATTGACGCTTTTTGTTTCATTCCTGTGGAATAGGTTTCGCTGCGCCGGTCTAGAAATGAATCCATATCCAAACGTTCTGATAATTCGGCAGTACGGTTAGTAATTTCTACATTCGTCATACCGTTTAACTTACCAAAATACGCAATATTTTCACGACCACTCAAACGTCCATATAGTCCAGTACCTCCGGATAAGAAACCAATCTGCTTTCGAGCTTCAACCGGATTTTTTAATATATCAAAACCGCCGATGTTGATGCTACCGCTATCCGGTTGCAATGCAGTTGATAACATTCTTAAGGTTGTTGTTTTGCCTGCTCCATTTGGACCTAATAAGCCTAATACTTCACCATTTTGGCAACTAAAGCTAACTTCTTTTACTGAATGAAAGAAGCGCCCTTGTAACCTTGGATCTTTTTTATCTTGATCACTAAGCTTTTTAGGGTTCTCTACTTTAAATTTTTTAGCGAGTTTGTTTATCTCAATCACACTAATATCCCTATTTTTTATTCTGATTAATATGGTATTTATTGGGTTGTAGGTTATGACATATTGAGCTCAATTACTAAGGCAATCGATACTCTTTACGAATAAAGATGTTTCAAATTAATTCTATTCTCTATTTGGACTTGTTTTAGTTCGCAATAAACTGAATACTTTACCCCTCGTTAGAATTCAATTAAACGCCAAAACATAGGAAGTAAAATGAGCGAAAATAATTACGAAGTGACAAATCCAATACAAGCTTGTAATGATGTTTTTATGCGACCTTCCGACGTTTTTAGAGCATTGTCATTGAAAGACAATTGGTCTTGGCTACCCTTTATTCTTGTGGTTGTGATTAGTTCATTACCAGCTTACCTGTATTTTGACATGGTGGATTATAGTTGGTATGTGGACACACAGATAGCACAGAGCATGCCGGATGCTAGCCCTGCTGAGCTAGAGAATGTGCGTCCGGCTTATGGCACAGGAAAAAGCGCTGCAATGTTTGCACTTATTGGAGCCCCATTATATCTTATTATTGTGTCTGCGGTGTTAGGCCTATACTTCACTTTAGTCACTCGAAATGATGAAAAAAGCATTCATAGCTTTTTTGATTGGTATGGCGCTCAGTGGTGGTTCATGATGCCTACCCTGATCGCATCTGCAATCTCATTAGCTCTTATTTTAATAATGGTAGAGCCAGGATCACAAACGTCACAGTCAGTGCTGTCACCGACGTCTTTAAGTTATATGCTTTCAATTCCGACAAGCAGTAATTGGTTTACTTTTATGTCGTATTTACGAATTGACACAATTTGGAGTATTTATTTAGGTGCTATTTGTTTGCAGCAGTGGACCAACTTCAGTCGCAACAAGTCTATTATATTTTCCGCTATTCCCACTTTAATTATTTTGACTATCACTCTTTTATGGACCATTAGCCAATAAGACTAAAGACAGACTGTTGAATTTAGTAAAAATAAAAAATGCATAAAATTAATCAGTGTCTCCCTTTATTTTACGTCTTGGCATGAAATAATCCTTATTGGCATAAAATGCGGCTCCCTGTTCGGCATAATGCCAATGTGGCACCCCCAAAAGTGGTAAGGGATAAAATGGTTTGCTTGTATGAAACGTGTTATTACTTTGAATATACTCAAAAAGCAAGGTATCTAGAGAGCCCGATGAAATACTCGCTTTGTTTACTATGCTTTTGTTTCTGTTTTGTAGCGCTCGCTGTACTAGTGGTTTTTCATCAATTTGAATGAGTAACACTTTGCCCGTTAAACCAATAAATGGCTTCAGTAACATTTCCAAATTCGCATGGCCAAATACGACGGGAAAAATTGATTGATTCCACTCATCTTTCAGTTCGCAAAAAAGTGTTTTCCATTCTTGCATTTCGAATAAAATGTGGAGTCTTGCAAGCAATGTTGAACCCTGTACAAATAAGACAACACCGCACTCGTCAAAATGTGTAATGTGATTTCGAACCTGCGTTCTTGGATTCAAGCCATAAGTGTTTATTTCAGATATATGCAACCGATTCAGATAATTTTTTGTTTTTGGGTATTGCAACCAAATGATGCCATTAAAAAAATCATGCCAGCTGCCTATGCGAGTTGGAATTGTATGTTCTTCAAATATAATTTGTTCATAATATCTCGAATCACTAGGCATTGAATCTTGACAAACAAAGCGCTTAATCTGTGTATGTACCTCTATATCAGTGGTAATGCTATGTTGCATATTTTCGAGCAACTCGGCACGTAGATCAGGAATATCAATCTGCGTAAAATCTTGCGATGGGAAAACTAAAGATAATGCGGATAATGGTGGTCGCATAAAGGGCGAAAAATTGTAAAGTTTCAATGCAATCGTCTTATTGTTAGGAATGTGAGATACCACATTGTTATTGTGCCGCAAATCTTGATTATGTCGCACCATAAATTTTCACTATATCATACAACAAATCTTGATTATGTCGTGTCACAATATTATGGTCTGTAAAGATTGCAATGTAATAGACATCAAATACTAATAATAACGAGGAACATAAATGAAATTTCAGAACCGCGCCCTTACTTTGGCATTGTCTGCCGGTATACTTGCCCTAGCCGTTACAGGCTGTTCAGACCCAAAATCCGACGCACCCATGGTTGCAGATAATTTTGAGGCCGTCTATAACTCGATTGACTCCGATACCCTTAAGCAACATACAAAAATATTATCATCAGATGAGTTTGAGGGTCGCCTTCCAACCACTGCTGGTGAGCAGAAAACGTTAGATTACCTAATAGAAGAACTAACTAAAGTGGGCTTTGAACCGGGTAACGCAGACAGCTTTCTTCAAGAAGTTAGTTTGATGCAAATTACGGCTAAGCCAGACATGACACTTAAAATGGGTGAAAATACATTCAAGTATAAAGAAAATATGGTTGCTGGCTCGAAACGCGAAGTTTCTGAAGTGAACTTAATAGATTCGGATATCGTTTTTCTCGGCTATGGTGTAAACGCACCAGAGTACAACTGGAATGACTATCAAGATGTCGATGTAAGAGGAAAAACCGTTATTATTTTGGTTAACGATCCGGGCTATGCAAGCCCTGAAGGCGAGCTGTTTCAGGGTTCAACAATGACTTATTATGGCCGCTGGACGTATAAATATGAAGAAGCTAGCCGTCAAGGTGCTGAAGCCGTATTTATTGTCCACGAAACCGCCCCAGCGTCCTATGGTTGGTCTGTTGTAGCCAATAGCTGGAGTGGGCCGCAATATAGCTTAGTTACGCCAGACGCTGGCGCAAGTAGTGTGGCTGTTGAAGGCTGGATTTCACGCGAAGCTGCAGTAACGATTTTTGCTGACGCAGGCTTGAATTTCGACGAACAAAAAGATTATGCAGCACAAGGCGCGTATTCCATTCCCTTGAATATAAAAGCATCGCTTGCGCTCAAAAATGATTTTGAAAAATCAAAAAGCTACAATGTCTTTGCCACTTTACCTGGCAACGAGAGACCTGACGAACATATTATTTATACTTCCCATTGGGATCATTTGGGTAAAGATGAAAGCAAAGAAGGTGACCAAATATATAATGGCGCCCACGACAACGCGACCGGAACCGCGGCAATCCTCGCGATGGCTGAAGCCTTTGCAGAGCTTAACAATAAACCAAAGCGGTCGGTTAGCATGTTAATAGTAACCGCTGAGGAACAGGGTCTTTTGGGGTCAAAGTACTACGCTGAAAACCCAATTGTCGCTCTTGATAAAACCGTGGCTAATATCAATATGGATGCAATGAATGTATTAGGAAGAACTAAGGATGTAGCAGTTGTTGGTATGGGCAAATCGGATCTTGAAGAAAATCTTAAAAAAGCAGTAAAACGTCAAGGTCGAGTATTAACTCAAGAAGATAATCCTGGAGCGGGTATTTATTATCGTTCTGATCACTTCAGTTTTGCCAAGGTTGGTATTCCAGCACTTTACGCAAAAGGCGGTAGTGAGCCAATTGATGAGGCTACTGCAGAGTATCGTAAGAGAACAAATTTGGTTGTTCGCGGCTGTTACCATCAAGTTTGCGACCAGTTTCGTGAAAATTGGGACTTTGGTGGTGTTCAGCAAGACACTCAAATGTTATTTGAAGTAGGCTACGACATAGCTAACTCCGATGAATGGCCACAATGGTCTGCAACCAGCGAGTTCCAACGCAAATAGCGAATCGGTTTTAGTGTATGAACACATAATAGCCTCTTTTGAGGCTATTATTTTAGCCGCTATTCTTGGACCTTCCATATAATCAGCTTGTGACTTCGCACAGAACAGGCACCTCGTAGGAAGATCGAATCAACAGCTAATACAGGCTATTGAACTACAGAAAATTTAGGGATGCTTAAATTTGGCGCGTAGATTCGACTTTAGTAATTGCTTCTCTTTCTTAATTGGGAACCTCATTAGTCTGTTTTTTCACGTCAGCACCACAATGTGAACTAAGAATTGCGTAATAATGTGTATAACAGCAATTAATTTCCTATTTCTCCCAGAAAACTCTTGCATTTTCTACTCAAAATGGCACATTCACCAACGAGGTAACATGAATAATAATAAACGCGAACTTAAGTTCCACATACCTACCTTATTATCGACAGAAAACGATAACCCAATCTAATAACCCAGCAAGAAAAGGCGAAACAACCTATGTGTGGTATTTTCGGTATCCTTGATATCAAAACTGATGTGTCAGAGTTGCGCACGCAAGCACTCGAATTATCAAAACTATTACGTCATCGTGGCCCAGACTGGTCCGGGATTTGGCATAATGACAATGCAATTTTATGTCACGAAAGACTAGCAATTGTAGATGTCGACACAGGCGCCCAACCTCTAATCAGTAGCAATGGTAATCAGGTATTAGCCGTTAATGGCGAAATTTATAATCATAAAGATTTAGAGTCGAGGTTAACAAATCCCTATGACTTCCAAACAAAATCAGATTGCGAAATAATTATTCCTCTTTACCAGCAAGAAGGTCTTGGTTTCATTGATAAATTAGAAGGTATGTTTTCTTTCGTTCTTTATGATCAAGAAAATAATACCTACCTCATCGCTCGTGACCATATGGGTATTATCCCACTTTATACCGGTTTTGATGAATTCGGCAACTTCTATGTCGCTTCCGAAATGAAAGCCCTTGTACCTGTTTGCAAAACGGTACAAGAATTCCCTCCTGGGCATTACCTAAGCAGCACCGATGGCAAGCTTGTGAAATACTACGAGCGCGATTGGATGTCGTATGACAACGTAAAAGATAACGAAACAAACCTAGATGATTTGAAAGTTGCGTTCGAAAAAGCGGTTAAGTCTCACCTTATGTCAGATGTACCATATGCAGTGCTGCTTTCAGGAGGTTTAGATTCATCATTGGTCTCAGCTGTAGCAGCCAGATATGTTGCTAAACGTGTTGAAGACGAAGACAAAAGCGATGCTTGGTGGCCTCGTTTGCACTCATTCGCTGTTGGTCTTGAAGGCGCACCTGATTTAATCGCGGCTAAGAAAGTAGCGAATATGATTGGTACAGTGCATCACGAAATTCACTTTACAATTCAAGAAGGCCTAGACGCTATTCGTGATGTCATTTATCACTTAGAAACATACGATACAACGACTATTCGTGCGGCAACGCCGATGTATTTGATGACTAGAAAAATCAAAGCTATGGGCATCAAAATGGTATTGTCTGGTGAAGGGGCTGATGAAATATTTGGTGGTTATTTATATTTCCACAAAGCGCCAAATGCAAAAGAACTGCATGAAGAAACTGTGCGTAAACTTGATCGTCTGCATCTGTTCGATTGCGCTCGCGCTAACAAATCAACCTCTGCTTGGGGTGTTGAAGCGCGCGTACCTTTCCTAGACAAAAACTTCATGGACGTTGCTATGCGTCTGAACCCACAAGACAAAATGTGTGTTGGTGGGCGTATGGAAAAATGGATATTGAGAAAAGCATTTGATGACGATACATATCTTCCCGCTGAAGTATTATGGCGTCAAAAAGAACAATTTGGTGACGGTGTGGTTTATTCTTGGATTGACTCAATTCGTGAATTTGTTGAGCTGGAAGTATCTGACCAAAAAATAGCAAGTGCGCAATTCCGCTTTCCAATCAATACACCCGACACTAAAGAAGGTTATTATTACCGCACTATCTTTGAAGATTACTTCCCGCAAGAAAGTGCAGCTAAATGCGTACCAAGTGGTAAATCAATCGCATGTAGCACAGTAGAAGCACTTGAGTGGGATGAGAGCTTTAAAGCAGCGGCAGATCCATCTGGTCGCTCAATGAAGTCAATTCACAGTGGTGAGTTTAAAGGTTAGCAGCAGAGTTAACTAACGTAAAATCTAAAAAAGCGACTTTAATCAGTCGTTTTTTTTATGCTTTCGAACTGACCTGGTGTATACCAATATTTAGCCTCAAATACCGGCGTTTTTGAAGGTAACAGTGGATTATCTAACTCAAAATAAATAATCTCATCTAATTCTAACTGGTCTAATATTTCACCATGATGGGAATAGAATAGTTTATCAAAGCTTCCGTCTTCAATTGCTCTCTCCAAACCAACTTCCAACAGATGCGCTAGAGTTATATTGCTTTTATTCACGAAGAAATACATTGCGGCTCGATATTTTAGCGCAACCCCCTCCTTCAATCTTATGTCTGGATCGGCTCCCTCCTGACGCAATTCAGACAATGCTTCAATAACAGAGCGAGGGTAAAAATCTGCTTGTTGACGCGACAATAAATTCTTTGCTTCGGAATGGTTCTGCGCACCTAATACATTGAAGCCGTTAGCTTGCAGTATCTTAGTATCGGGCCAATCGATGCCCTGCACCGGAGAATACACTAGTAAGTCTGCTAACGTGCTTACTACTTTCGTATAAAACGGCTTATTTTTATGAGTCAACATCATTCGCCAACCAATCAACCCTTTAGCAATAGGTATACGAATAGGTAGCAGGTCATCTTCGCGTTCACGGTCTGTCATAGTCCAAACAACATTAACCTCAATATTCTCACGTAACTGTCGAAGGGCTTTCGATTGCTGCTTGATGCGTTCAGACGATACCATTTTGTATCGTACACCTGTTTTTTCCAGAGCTAACTTCAATAGTGCTTCGGGATACTTATGACCTTCATCCCCATCGTATAATGGTCCTGGGTAAGTAACAACCCATGTTGCGGCGTTTGTAACTGCACAAAAAAGTGACAGCGATACCAGCAAAACTCCTGTGACTATTCTGCTTCCCAATATCAATTTCACTCGGGCTAATGATGATGCATGCTTATATATCATCTACAACCACCAAGGTAACTTTTAGAGTTTGCTCAACGTCATTTAAAAATTGATAGTTGTCTATATGCTTATCCATTGGTTCTCCAGTTGAGTTTACTAGTCACACTTGAAAATAAATTAGCTATTCTAAGCCAATAAACTTGTGCATTTGTAATGAAAGACGCCAGTTTCGCGCTATACATGTTTTTACAGCTAGCTCTGTAGCTCGCTTTTGCTGACTAATAGGCTGCAAATAAATTAATGGCAACACACTTTGGTCCATTGTTGCTAGCAATAAATCTAGCTCATCTATGTGTTTTTGCATAGCAACAGGATGTTTTATTTCATTAGCTCTGGCTAATGCATCGTCGCGCATTTTATAGCCTCCTTGCATATTAACTTTTGGCGACACTGTCACCCATGTGTCTTTACTCGTCAGGATTTCAAATGTACCACTGGTTTCTATTTGGGTCGAATAACCTTTACTATGTGCTAACTCAGTAAACCGAATTAAATCATACATACAAGGTTCACCGCCAGTTAGAACGATGTGTTTAGCCACATAGCCGTATTTATCAAATAGCTGAAATAAAGAACCTTCGGTTGCGGAAAACCACTTTGAGGACTCTTCATTTTCCTGCATTATTGACGTTGCCGTCGTTTCTTCATCTAAGCTGATTTCCCAAGTGTGTTTTGTGTCACACCAAGAGCAGCCGACTGGACAGCCTTGCAGCCTTACGAAGATAGATGGCACTCCTGTAAACGAACCTTCGCCTTGAAGTGACTCAAATACTTCGTTTACTTTTAAATTTTGCACAATAACAACCTGCTTCTTATTCAAATACAGTTGGGATTTTAGCAGGGATCGCTTAGTATCAGCACCATTTTTTTAAAGGGGAATAACGAATGTCAGCGAAAGTCGTCGTCATATATTCAGGCGGTATGGACTCATATACCGTGCTAAACAAGGCCATGCAGAAGGGATATGATGTGCATGCAGTATCTTTCAACTATGGGCAGAGGCATAGCAAAGAATTACTTTTCGCTAAAAAAGTTTGTGAACAACATAATATTGAGCACAAAATCGTTGATATTAGTTCAATAAAACAACTAATCGGAGGTTCTGCTCTAACTGATGATATTGAGGTACCTGAAGGGCATTACGAAGAAGAGAGTATGAAAACGACGGTTGTTCCAAATCGCAACATGATTATGTTGTCTATGGCAGTTGGTTATGCAGTTTCTATACAAGCCGAAGCGGTGTATTTCGGAGCTCACTCTGGTGACCATGCTATTTATCCTGATTGTAGGACTGAATTCGTTAGCGCTATGAATGACGTATGCAAAATTGCAAACTATCAAGCTGTCGAAGTAAGGGCCCCCTATTTGACGTCTAGCAAGATTGACATTCTGAAGGAAGGCTTGGCAATGAATTTGGACTATAAAGACACATGGACTTGCTACAACGGCCAAGAAAAAGCATGCGGACGATGCGGTGCTTGTCAGGAAAGACTTGAAGCATTTTCTGAAAACAACACTATAGATCCTATTCGGTATCAAGATTAAAAAAAAACTCTGCTAGCGACGTTCACCAGCAGAGGTTTATCTTATTTTATACTTTCTAGCCAACGTTGAATTGGATTATTTCTGGCTTTCATATATGAAGTATTCCAACTCTTTAATACAATGTCTTAACACGGGGTTAAGTCTTGTATTTTTTCCATTCATCACGAATAGCTCGTGACTGAACTCGAATAATGAGCCCTTACAAATTGGCACAAGACCCGTTGCTGCACCCTGCTCTCTTGCAATATAGTCAGGTAACAAACCAACATACTCTCCAGTCATAACCGCTGCCATGCATACGTCATATGAATCTGAGAATGTTTGAATAGCGAGTCTTTTATCACCACTAATATAATTGACTGATGACAACCCTGACATACCAATAGCAGGAAAGTCTTCAATCCTAACATTATCAGGTAGCGCATCGGCTTCGCGATATTTCGCTAATGGATGCGTAGGAGAACAGTAAAGTCGCCCCTTGCACTGCACACCCGTAGAATGGAAAGTAACCGACTCAGGTTTAACCATGTCGTATGTCGATAAAACCAAATGACATTCGCCTGATAGAGCGACATGCTCAACTTCATTATATAAACGGGTTTGAATGTTAACGTGAATATCGTCAAACTTTTTCATCGTACTCTTAACCGCTTTGCTCACCGCTAACTGCATCGATGTAGCTAAACCAGCCATCAACACAAGGGTAATATGGCCACTATAATCATCATGTAAGCTTTTTAGGTTAAATACAAAGTTGTCGAAGGCATTAAAGATACGTTTAGTTTCTTGGAAAACAACCTCACCTTCCTTTGTCATTTGAAAACCACCACGACCGCGATGGCACAAAACAAGGTCTAGCCTTTCTTCCAACTTCTTGATAGCAGCACTGATATTCGGGCGCTGCATTCTAAGAACCGGTTCTGCGGCTGTGAAGCCGTTGCATGACGCAACCGCGTAAAACACACGCAGTAATTTGATATCAGATTCTTGTAAACGATTTAACATATATTCACCGCATTAGGTATATTTGCTTATACTACTTGAAGACATGTTATTCAAAATTTAAGCGTTGTACAATCAATTTGCTATTGATTTATATAACTTTCCTATTTCTTATTGTAACTGTCCGTGTAAATGTCGTATAAATATGAAAAAATCAGCAATGAGCGACATTCTAATTTGCTCATATTTATCCGTAAATCAACAGCTTTGGCATGCAAAACTAAGTAACATCCCTGCTATCGCTGATTCACCTGCAATTTCTTTAATAGCTAATTGCAAATAAAACAACGTTATTTCTAACGTTTAGAGTAGGTAAAATTTAGCTTGTTTAGCTTATTTAGCCTACTTACCCATTGTTAGGTATAACTTAAATACAGAAGGTATCATACATTAAACATTATACCTTTCAAGCTAATTGGCCGCTAGTTTGTGTCGTTTAAAGGTTTCTTCGCTGTTTATCTCTTTGTAACACCGCCTACAATGTCACAAAGAGAGCTAGTGAGATGTCATGTTCTATGCAATTGTAGCCATCAATATTGATGACAGTACTAAACGGTCATCAACGATTAAAGCTTTAAAATTTCAGCTCGTATTGTTTCAACCTCATCCCTCAACGAGGCTGCTTTTTCAAACTCCAAGTCTCTCGCTGACTCAAACATTTGCTTCTCTATTTCAACCACTTTGGCCATTAATTGAGTCACATTCATTGCTTTATACGTTTTTTCTTTCTCTGCAATTTTGCGCAATCGGACCTTACCTGACGCAGGATGATTGGTATCACCAAGGTCCATAATATCAGTAATAGGCTTATTTAGTGAATGTGGAATTATCCCGTGTTTCTCATTATGAGCAACTTGTTTTGCGCGTCTTCGGTCAGTCTCATCCATGGCTCGTTGCATTGAACCTGTTATGCGATCTGCATATAAAATGGCCTTTCCGTTTATATGACGAGCAGCCCTCCCCATTGTCTGGATCAGCGATTTATCAGCTCTTAAAAATCCTTCTTTATCTGCATCGAGTATGGCAACTAAGGATACTTCAGGCATATCTAAACCTTCACGCAGAAGATTGATACCGACTAAAACGTCAAATTTACCTAAGCGCAAATCACGAATAATTTCGATACGCTCTACGGTGTCAATGTCGGAGTGAAGATAGCGAACTTTAACACCATGTTCATTAAGATATTCACTTAAATCCTCCGCCATCCTTTTTGTTAATGTGGTTATGAGAACCCGCTCATTGACTGCAACTCGCAAGCCAATCTCAGATAGGACATCATCCACCTGAGTTCCGACTGGACGAATTTCTATTGGCGGATCAATGAGTCCTGTGGGTCGAACAACTTGCTCTACAATATCGCCGTCACACTTTTCCAATTCATAATTACCTGGTGTCGCAGATACATAAATAGTTTGTGGTGATATGTGATCAAATTCTTCGAATTTAAGCGGTCTATTATCCATAGCCGATGGTAATCGAAAGCCAAATTCGACCAATGTTTCTTTTCTTGAACGATCACCTTTGTACATAGCTCCTATTTGCGACACGGTAACGTGAGACTCATCAACAAATAGTAATCCATCTGCTGGAAAATAATCTAACAAGGTCGGTGGAGGCTCGCCCGGCGATTTCCCTGACAAATAACGGCTATAGTTCTCAATACCCGAGCAATAACCTAATTCCAACATCATTTCTATATCGAATTGAGTTCGTTGAGTAAGCCGCTGTTCTTCAACTAGTTTGTGATTAGATTTTAGATTTTCGCGGCGCTCTTTTAATTCGTCTTTAATCTTGTCAATGGCAGCTACAATTTTTTCGCGAGGAGTAACATAATGTGTTTTTGGATATACCGTGACGCGAACAACCTTTTTATCGACCGCACCGGTTAGCGGATCGAACAAACTGATTTCTTCAATTTCATCGTCGAACAATTGAATCCGAATCGCTTGTTTTTCAGAGTCTGCAGGAAATATATCAATGACATCACCACGCACTCGAAAACTGCCCCGCTCAAAGGCAATATCATTGCGTTTATATTGTAGCTCAGCGAGTCGTCTCAATACATCACGTTGATCCATTATGTCGCCTTGGCGAAAATGTAACAGCATCTTCATGTAACTTTTGGGATCACCCAAGCCA
Organism: Glaciecola sp.; assembly: GCA_034112105.1. Lineage (GTDB taxonomy): Bacteria > Pseudomonadota > Gammaproteobacteria > Enterobacterales > Alteromonadaceae > Glaciecola. Next base: position 29,930 of record JAWUVZ010000068.1, read on the forward strand.
TAAATAGCCGATACAGATGCTATAATAATAACGTCACGACGCTCCATCAGTGATTTTGTCGCCGACAACCGCATTTGTTCAATGTGGTCATTAATTGACGCATCCTTTTCTATAAAAGTGTCGGTACTAGGCACATATGCTTCTGGCTGATAATAATCGTAGTACGAAACAAAATATTCAACGGCATTGTTCGGAAAAAACTCTTTCATTTCACCGTAAAGCTGCGCGGCAAGAGTCTTGTTATGCGCCATTATCAACGTCGGTCTTTGTACTTTGGAGATCACATTGGCCATAGTGAACGTCTTACCTGAACCCGTAACCCCCAAAAGAACTTGTTTCGCTAAACCAGATTCCAAACCTTCTACGAGGGAGGCTATAGCTGTGGGTTGGTCTCCCGCTGGTTGATAGCTCGATTTTAGGGTAAAAGCTCTACTCATTTTTCACTTCCAAGTACTGGCGTTTTTTATTGTAACGCCATTTCATTTTTCAAATTTTGATTAAACCATGTATATGCCAAAACGGACGTCAAAACGTTAGCAATAACACACCCCCAAAATAGACCTTCTAGTCCATATAAATAACTACCTAACGATGCTATCGGTACATAAAATGCAAATAATCTTAGGATGCTTAATATTAATGCTGACATTGGTTTATGCATGGCATTGAAAGATGAATTAACAAGTATGATGATGCCTTGCAAGCCATATCCAAGAGGGACGATGCAAAGAAACAACGTAATATCTCGCTCAACACTCGCTTCTTCGGCAAACGCTTGTGCTATATAACTTGAGAACATTGCCAATAAAGCAAACATAACGAGTTGCCAAATAACTACAAACTTTGCAGCCATATCAAACGCAGTTTTAATGCGTGATAATTTATTTGCCCCGTAGTTCTGACTTATAAAGGGCGGTAATGACATGGACAAAGCCAGCACAATAATGCTAGCGATAGATTCCAGTCGATTACCGACTCCCCATGCAGCAACTGCTTCTGCGCCATAGGTAGCGACGACTGCTGTCATGACACCACCTGCTATCGGCGTTAGCATATTTGCCCCTGCAGCGGGCAGTCCTATTTTCAACACACCTCTAGCTGCGACAACAAACTCGGTCAAACTAAGTATGCGTGGTTCAATCAACTGTCTCTTGATTGCCAGTAAATAAACTATCCAGACTAAACATACAGCCCAAGCCATTGCTGTTGCGATCGCCGCACCTTGGATGCCTAAAGCAGGAATAGGACCCCATCCAAAAATTAAAATAGGATCCAAAACTACGTTAATCGCCCCCCCAACTGCCATAATAATACTGGGAGTTTTTGTGTCGCCGAAGGCTCTGAGTACCGAATTACCCACCATAGGAATTGCAAGAAAAATCCCAGCCAAATACCAAGGAACCATATAAGCCTGAATAAATGGTATAAGGGTCTTATCCGCCCCCATCAGTGAAAATATAAACTCAATACTAACAATACCAATAACGGCCAATATACCAACAAGAAACGCAGAGAGCATGAGAGCGCCAGTTGCTAGTTTTTTTGCATCTTGTGTATTGCCTGAGCCTATATATTTTCCAATGATGGCTGATGTACCAATTCCCAGGCCTATATTTAAGCTGATAACAGTAAAAGTTACTGGAAAAGTGAAACTAATTGCAGCTAATTGTTCGGTTCCCAACATACTTACAAAAAATGTATCTACGATACTAAACGTCATCAGCATCAACATTCCGACAATCATTGGAATTGTCATACTTTTCAATGTTTGTGCAATATCGCCGTTAAGCATATCTCGGTGAGTTGTATTATTGGTCACAGATTATTGTCATTTTGTTCTCATCTTATTATGCATAATCAAAGATCATGTCCTTTTTTACTGCGAATAGGAATTTTTAGTTTGATTTTAATGTTATCTCTTTTAAGACCAATAAAATCCATTGATTTAATTGTAACGAACTAATTTTGCCAACTCATTGATTATCGCAGAAAAAAAACGCCAATAAACTGTCACAATTGTATTCTGGTATGATAACAATGAATTAGTACACAGGCAGATAACATGTACACACCTGTCAACAATTAAAAATGAAAATTTTTTACTATATCTCTAACTTCATGTTTTAAAACATTTTATTTATTTTTAGCGTTTTTATACTATTTTTGTTGACAAAATTTCATAAAGCTCTGCGCTAAACTTAAGCATTTAACCCACAGACTTATCCACAGATCTAGTGGATAAGTAGCCGCGCCCTAATAATGACGCTCGTTGACGGCTTTTTGGCAACATATTATGTAAGTTACCACTAACCTTGAGAGTATTTTAGTTAGGGTGAAGCTTTTGTAAGCACTGTTCGTAATACCAGTGGTCAACGTAATTTTAATAACTTTTTACTCTAAAATTAATTATAAAACAATAAATTAGTAATAAGGAGGAAGTTAGTATTGTAAACATCACGCGAGCCTTCTATTTTTATCTAATAGTATCATAATGTTAGTATTGAAACGCCCTAAATTGAGAGTACTAGTGTAGATAAAAATGATAGACAATGACTGATTATTAAATAAGCAAACAAAAATTAAACACTAAAAAACCGCAAAACACAGTTGACACAGAGCCGTTAGTTCATTAATCTGCGCCACGTTGAAAGCAGGTCCCCCTTAGCTCAGTTGGTAGAGCGACGGACTGTTAATCCGCAGGTCCCCCGTTCGAGCCGGGGAGGGGGAGCCATTTTCTCTGAGTGTTACTAGTCTAATCCAAAATTATCTTGCCACCGCAAAGACTGGTTCAATTAATACACATACATCCTACACAAAGTTCTGATTCAAGTTGTTAATTGTGTTGGAAAAAGCGATAATATTCAGCAGATCTAGGGAAGTTTTCGTTTAACCGCGCAAATTGCTAGTTAGAGCTGAAAAATCAAATCAAACATCTCTAGCAAAAAAGTCAAAAACTTCATTATTGTCAATGATATAAGTCGATAGAACGATAGGTAAATGACAGAAATAATACTTTTATTAATTGGAACAGTGCTGGTAAACAACTTCGTCCTTGTTCAGTTTTTAGGTCTATGCCCATTCATGGGAGTTTCAGGTAAACTCGAAACCGCAATTGGCATGTCAATGGCGACGACTTTTGTATTAACAGTAGCGTCTATGTCGAGCTATCTCGTTGAAGCGTATATATTGACACCTCTTGGTATCGAATATCTTAGAACGCTCAGTTTCATTTTAGTGATCGCGGTAGTTGTGCAATTTACCGAGATGGTAGTGCACAAAACAAGTCCTACCCTTTACCGGTTATTAGGAATATTTCTGCCATTGATCACAACTAATTGTGCAGTTTTAGGTGTTGCGCTATTGAACATCACTGAACAACACAACTTTATAGAATCTATTATTTATGGGTTTGGCGCTGCCGTCGGTTTTTCTTTAGTCTTAATATTATTTTCTGCAATGCGAGAAAGACTTGCTGCTGCTGATGTCCCTGCCCCATTCAAAGGCGCTTCGATTGCAATGATAACAGCGGGCTTAATGTCGCTAGCATTTATGGGTTTTACAGGGTTAATCAAATGACGCTCACCCTGCTCGCCTTGGCTGCAATTGTATTTTTAGCACTCATTTTTGGGTCTCTACTTGGCTTTGCTGCTATTCGTTTTAAAGTAGAAGGCGACCCGCTAGTCGAACAGATCGATGCCGTTTTGCCCCAAACTCAGTGTGGCCAATGTGGCTACCCCGGTTGCAAGCCATATGCCGAGGCCATTGCAAACGGTGATGATATAAATAAATGCCCTCCTGGTGGCGAAGCGACAATCAAAGAACTTGCTTCCCTTATGGGTGTTGAGGCAAAACCACTCGATTCCGCCCACGGTGTGGAAAGTGTTAAAAAGGTTGCATTTATTCGCGAAGATGAATGTATCGGTTGCACTAAATGCATTCAGGCGTGTCCTGTGGACGCTATTTTAGGTGCGGCTAAGCAAATGCATACCATTATCATTGATGAATGCACAGGCTGCGATTTGTGCGTCGATCCGTGCCCAGTAGATTGCATTGATATGATTCCCGTTGAAGTTGATTCGCGTAACTGGGAATGGAAGTTTAATAAGGTACCTGGAGGTAATATACCTGTCAGGCAAGTGTCTTAGAGGTATGACTGTGTTTTCCAATTATGATCAAATCATAGAACGACTTAGCTTAAACCAACTCTGGGATTTCCCCGGTGGTGTTCATCCGCCACAGCAAAAAAAACTATCAAATCAGTCAAATATTGAGTTCCTTCAGTTAGAGCCTACATATTACGTTCCTGTAAAACAGCATATTGGTGTGGAAGGGAAATTATTAGTTGCACAAGGCGAACGGATATTAAAAGGACAATTATTAACCGCTAGCGAAGCACCATTCTCAGTTCCTGTGCATGCTCCTACCTCTGGTATAGTCGCAAAAATTACGCAACACGTTTCAGCACACCCATCTGGCATTCCTGAACTTAGCGTTATCATCGATGCTGATGGACAAGATACCTGGACTGAGTTAAAGCCTGTGCCTGACTATGCTAAAACAACTAAATCAGAATTAATTCAACGAATATGCGATGCAGGCATTAGCGGAATGGGTGGTGCCGGATTTCCAACGCACATAAAAACAAACAACAATAAACCGCTCGAATTCCTAATCATAAACGGCATTGAGTGTGAGCCCTATATTTCATCCGATGACAGATTGATGCGCGAGCACGCTTGGCAAATTCGTCAGGGCATCGATATATTGGTGCATATTTTAAGGCCCAAACAAGTCATCATTGCTGTGGAGGATAACAAGCCTGAAGCACTCGAAACAATGTCTATAGCTTGTCAACAAAAAAACAATTATCAGGTGGTGAATGTACCTACAAAGTATCCAGCTGGCGGCGAAAAACAACTTGTACAAGTTCTCACATCTCGAGAGGTACCGTCCAATGGTCTACCCATTGATGTTGGTTGTATTATGTATAATGTCGCAACATGTTATGCAATTGCCGATGCTATTGTAGAAGGAAAGCCGTTAATTGAGCGCGTGGTAACACTGACCGGAAGAGGATTTAAATCGCCTAAAAATGTATGGGCTCGAGTAGGTACGCCAATTCAATCGTTACTTCTGTGCTCACTCCCATAGTAAAAATTTCAAACTGCATACTTGTGCCTGCAGACAATGAATTGCCGCACCCAGAAGATGAAAGAGCTTGCATACGCTGCTCGGCATGTTCCGACGTTTGCCCCGCATCACTATTACCTCAGCAGCTATTTTGGTATAGCAAATCAAAAGAGCTTGAAAAAGCTGAAGAATATAACCTATTTGATTGTATTGAGTGTGGTGCTTGCGCTTATGTTTGTCCTAGTGAAATTCCACTCGTGCATTATTATCGTCAAGCCAAAGCGGACATCCGCAATCAAAGGGAAGAAAAAGAAAAATCTGATAAAGCCAAAGTGCGCTTTGAAGCACGCACAGCCAGATTACAGCAAGAGAAAGAAGCCCGTGAAGAAAAATATAGGCTAGCAGCTGAAGCACGCAAGGCCTCCATGAACAAAGATGGCGGTGCTGCTAAAGATAAAATTGCAGCTGCATTGGCGAGAGCGAAAGCAAAAAAAGAAGCGTTCGCAAAGGAAGCCGAGAATGCACAGAGCGCAGAAAAAATAAAAACGAAAGAAAATGCATCGGAAGTAACAGACTCATCTGCGTTGCCAAAAACTAAAGTAATGTCAGTCGATGAAGTTGCTACCAAGGTCTCAGCATCTCAAACGGAAAAAAACGATTCATCTACAAAAAATAGCGTGGATGGGGATGCCGCAGCAGCCAAAAGAAAACGTGTGGCAGCCGCTGTCGCGAAAGCAAAAGCAAAAAAATTAGCTGCTGATAAAGCAAAAAAAGAGAATGAAGAACTATGACAATGTTGAGTTTATCTAGCTCACCTCACCACCATAATCGACGTGACATAGGCCAAGTAATGCGGATTGTTTGTTATGCGACTATTCCTGGGATCGTAGCTAACATTTGGTTTTTTGGGTTTGGTATTCTGATTCAAATTGTGTTGGCAATCATAACGGCTTTAGTTACAGAAGGCGTTATTATGGAGCTACGCAGGAAAAAAACTGAACGCGTTCTTAAAGATTATAGTGCTGTTTTAGCCGCATTACTTTTAGCTATTTCTATTCCTCCCTTGGCGCCTTGGTGGGTTATTGTAATCGGCACATTTTTCGCGATAGCTATTGTAAAACAATTATATGGTGGTTTGGGTTACAATATGTTCAACCCTGCTATGGCTGCTTATGTCATGCTCTTGATTTCATTTCCAATGCAAATGACATCGTGGTTGCCCCCTCTGTCTATTGCAGAACAGTCGCATACTTTATGGGACGCAATTCATACTGTTTTCACGGGCTTCACAAGCACCGGCTTTAATGTTGAACAATTAAAAGTCGGAGTGGATGGCACAACGATGGCCACGCCGCTAGATGAAGTAAAGACAGCCCTATTACAGGGCTATACAGTTACTGAAGCTGCAACGGATATAATTTTTGATGGAGCATATGGAAAAGGCTGGTTATGGGTATCCATAGCCTATTTGTTAGGTGGCTTATTGTTAATCAAAAACAAAGTAATCAGTTGGCATATTCCTGGCAGTATGTTGGCATCAGCAACGTTATTGAGCCTATCTTTGTTTTTGATTGATGGTGATCAATACGCTTCTCCACTTTTTCACATTTTTAACGGAAGTTTGATAATTGGTGCATTTTTTATTGCAACCGATCCTGTATCGGCTTCTACAACAATCAAAGGCCGTTTAATTTTTGGCGCCGCTATTGGTTTTTGGGTTATTATTATTCGCAACTGGGGCGGGTATCCAGATGCAATTGCTTTTGCCGTTCTAATAATGAATATGGCGGTTCCACTGATCGACTACTATACGCAACCTAGAACTTATGGACATAAGAACAAAACGAGTAAAGACTCATGATAATGAATTACATGGGAAAAAACGGCGCTATTTTAGCTGGCTTCGCATTAGTGACAACCAGCCTGATCGCAATTACCTTTGCTGGCACGAAAGAGCGAATTCAATTTGAACAAGAGAAACAGCTACTATCTATTTTAAATGAATTGGTTCCTGAACAAGCACATACAAATGAACTGCATTTGGATTGTATATTGGTCAATGCGCCAGAGAGTTTGGGTTCAAATCAAGATAAGCGTATTTTCAGAGCGCGCATAAACGAAAATAATGTCGCTGCGGTTATCGAAACTAGCGCGCCAAATGGCTACAGTGGTGAAATGAAAATGGTTGTTGCAGTCAGTTTTGATGGCGCATCACTCGGTGCCCGGGTAGTTTGGCACAAAGAAACTCCTGGCCTCGGTGACAAGGTCGATTTGCGCGTTAGCGATTGGATATTGTCTTTTGCAAATGTGCCTTTTAGTGGGAAAGACGATAACCGCTGGCAAGTCAAAAAAGATGGTGGTCAATTTGATCAATTTACCGGTGCTACCATCACGCCACGCGCTGTGGTTCAAGCCGTCAAGAGTACATTAATCTACTACAGTGCAAATCGCGACATGGTTTTTAATACTGCAAGCAATTGCGCTAGTTCTATTGCTCATAATTCTTCTGAAAATGAGGCCTTAGCTGATGAATGAATATAAAAACCTAAGTATTCAAGGAATTTGGAAAAATAACCCTGCTTTAGTTCAATTGCTGGGACTTTGTCCTTTATTAGCCGTAACGGCTACCGTTATTAATGGTTTGGGATTGGGTATTGCTACCACGCTAGTCTTATTAGGATCGAACATCACCGTCTCACTGGTGCGAAATTTTGTACCTAACGAAATTCGAATCCCAATATTTGTTATGATTATCGCTGCTTTCGTCACTATTGTACAACTGTTGATGAATGCGTTTACATTCGAACTGTATCAAGCGCTAGGTATATTCATTCCCCTAATTGTAACTAACTGCGCCATTATCGGACGCGCGGAAGCTTATGCTTCAAAAAATCCTGTTCCACTTGCCGCTTTTGATGGGCTAATGATGGGGCTTGGATTCACGCTTATTTTAGTCGTCCTCGGTGCAATGCGCGAATTGCTAGGTTATGGAACCTTGCTTGTAGGTGCCGATTTACTGTTAGGTGATTGGGCAAAAGATCTCACCATTGTGATATTTACAACAGAGAGTCCATTCTTATTAGCAATATTACCTCCTGGTGCATTTTTAGGTATGGGTTTGTTAATCGCGTTAAAAAATATGATAGACAAACTTATAGAGAAACGTTCACAAAATGCCAAGCAAGCTAAAGTTGTGCAGCGTGCGCGCGTCACGGGAACGGATATATGAACAAAGTAAAACGATATGAGATGCTCTCTCGCTGGCGCGCTAATAATCCTCACCCAACGACTGAGCTAAACTTTTCAAGTCCTTTTGAATTGCTAATAGCGGTGATACTGTCAGCACAGGCAACCGACGTCAGCGTAAACAAAGCAACAAATAAGCTGTATCCTATCGCAAACACGCCTAAAGCAATTTATGCGTTCGGTGTCGACGGGCTAAAGGAATATATAAAAACCATTGGTTTGTTTAATTCAAAAGCAAAAAATGTCATTGAGACTTGTCGTATTTTGGTAGAAACACATGATTCAGTGGTGCCCGAAAATAGAGAAGCTCTGGAAGCATTGCCAGGCGTTGGTAGAAAAACTGCTAACGTGGTACTAAATACTGCATTTGGTTGGCTAAAAGATAATAAAGGTAGATACTTTATTGCGGTCGACACACACATTCAAAGAGTCGCTAATCGCACGGGTTATGCTAAGGGTAAGACGGTTGAAGAAACCGAACAAGCCATCATTAAGAACACCCCTAACAAAACTGAATTTATGTATGACCTACACCATTGGATGATATTACATGGCAGGTATACATGCATTGCCAGAAAGCCTAGATGTGGTTCGTGCATTATTGAAGACTTGTGTGATTACAAAGATAAAACCGAATAAAAAGCGTTCAAAGTACTTGTCACAACATCACTCTGAGTTCTTCAGTCCTGATTGTCAGTAAGAAGCGAGTTGTAGTCATACGATTAAGCTCTGCCGACCGTATCAACAACTGAGAAAGCGGACAATTACTGCTATGTCTGCTATTGGCGCTTTGTGCCAATAGCGGATATTCACGCTCTACCCAATGAACGAGCCCAATTAGCAGTAAGCGAACATAAGATAAATTGATGTAAAAGTAACTTTAACCAAACAATTTCGAAGAATAGAAAGTTAGGAACTAATATGGGAAACTAGACTCTCATAGCTTTAAAAATAAAAAAGGAACTTTGCTTGAAAAATTTCATATCATTTATGTTCGCTATTTCGTTAGCCTTTCCACATTTACTAAATGCAAAAATGCAGGTTATTCCTCTCCATAAAACCCATGAAGGTTATTTTGAAATAGAAGCATCAATAAATCAGGTTAACGCAAAATTCATTCTTGATACTGGTGCAACGGGCACCGTAGTTGATACTAATA
>JAWUVZ010000069.1:0-17256 GCA_034112105.1 Glaciecola sp.
TATATAATTTTGATAGTCCTCACTCATCGAGCTGTAGTCCCAGCCTGGTCCAGTAGCGATGCGTTTGCCTTTTATCGATTGAATGCCATTATAGCGCCATTGGTCATCTCGTCTAACGACAAAGGCGGTCGTATATGCAAACGTCTTTTCGCTAGCATATACGAAGCCCTTTTCCGAATTCGTTGAAAATACGTACTCGGGCAACATGTCACAAAAACCCTCAGCCACCATCGTTAGTCCTCTTGCCAGCGGAACTTCATAATATTCTGGTGTATAGCCTTTTGATGTGTATATTTCATCTAGCATATCGATGATAACACCGCGCTGTGGAGAGTCCTCTGATGGAAAAATCGTCATCGGTGGCCATTTGTCATAGCAAACTTTTAATGTCTTAACATCGCTATTATCTGCTCTGCTGCTCACTGTCAACAAAAGCATAAGGATAAAAAAGTAATATAAATTTTTATCTTTCAACACAATTGCGGCCTTTTTCTTTGGCTTTATAAAGTTTCAAATCAGCGCGTTTAAATAGTTCATCAATTGAATGCTCTTCTAACTCAGATGACTCAATGCCGATACTCACCGTATAGGAAACTGTTTTACCATCAACCTGCAACGTTGAATCAGCAATGGCCTTGCGTAATTTATCAGCAAGCTGGAATGCATTATCAATTCCTGTATCAGAGATAAATACGCCAAACTCTTCTCCGCCAATTCTCCCAAAGAGGTCAGATTCTCTAAGGAGTCCACGAATTGTTTGTGTGAAATGAATGAGCACTTTGTCACCAATGAAATGACCATAGGTATCATTAATAATTTTAAAGTGATCTAAGTCCATCAAAATTAAACAAACTGATGATTTTTGGCGTTGAGAAAGAACCAGTAAATGTTGCGCTGCTTCAAAGAAACTGCCGCGATTCAATATGCCCGTTAAAGAGTCTTTTTTCGCAATGTTTTCGAGTTTTTCATTTAATATTTGTAATGATTCTGTGCGCTTTGCGACGGCATCTTCTAACCAATTTCTCTTGGCTTGCTCATCTTCTAATAATCTTTCTCGATCTATTTCTATAGCTGACAGCATTCTATTCATATGCTCTTGAAGTTGACTTAGTTCGTTATTCTCGAGAGTTGAAAGTCTGATTCGTTTACAAACGGTTTGGCTTTGTTGAACCTCATCTACTTGCGACATCAATTCTCTCAAGGGGATTGCCAAATAACGATCAAATGCCCACATAAACAGCCAAAATAGAATGGATAACTTTATGATTGCCGTAATTGCAATCAAGAAAAATCCAAATAAAACACGGTCTAAAACGACTTCTGACGATGAATGAAGTACGAGGGAGCCCAGAATTATTTTCTTATCATTAAGCACCCAGCTTAATTCTGAATGTATATCAAACAGGGTTAATGGGGGTGATGTTAGGGAGTAGGATCTGATAGAAACTATATTTTGAGCATCGTTGTCGTAAATATCTACACCTTCGATAATTGGCATATCGACAAGTCCATTAATCAGTACATCAAGCTGATTCTGGTTATATTGCCACAAGCTACTTGAAATAGGACCGCTGACGGTTTTTTCCAATTGTATTAATTCGTTTAAGATTGAGTCCTGAGTTTTTACATATTCAGTAAAGAACTGTAAGCCTGTGATTAAGCAGGTTACGCCAAAATAGATGCAAAAAATAACGCGCAGCATTTTTTGGGATAGATTGTTTGGACGAAAAAAGGTTGCAAACATTATAATTTATACTTCCGGATGTGCTTAAACTTAATATAATATTGGTGTACTTCAATGCTTAATCAAATAGATTTCTCTGTGCCGTTTATCGGTAGACCGGGCCTAAAAAATGGGCTGCATACACACTGCATTAATCCTAGGAGATTGTCTGATTTGGTTGTTTTTTATCCAAATCTATTAATAAAGTCCGTTAATGAATGCATCACACGCACTCGTGAATTCGGCTAACGAGACTTCAGACTGCAACGTACAAGTTGCTAGATAACCTCGGTCATCCTTTTTTTCACCGACGGTGCTTGCTCCTTTATCGTTAGCACCTAAATTTATGTACTTATTGATAGTTTTACCCTCGTTAATTACCTCGAAGTTGTAAGGGGACTGCTGAGTTGTGAATTTTTTCCAGAAGTCGCTATAGCTGTCAGAAGCGTCATTTTTAAGGTCATATAATCTAGCTACGGAATACACCCCGTCTTCATTTAAGTTCGGCTTGAGGCTAATGTAACCAACGACCAGTTTATCTACATTTTCAATGGAAATTTCAACGGCAACGTAAAAATTACTGTCTTCTGATAGTTTCATATTTTCCATACTGCCGGAAAATGTACCAACATCAAATTTAACGCTGTCATCAGATATTTCTAGCTTGGCGTCCTGCAAAAATGTAGGGAGCATTTCTTTTGGCAATTGCAGAAACTCTTTCCATTCACTTAGCTTCGCAGTATACGACAGCATTATTCGGTGAAGGTTTGTTGCATAGTCCTTTTTTCGAATCTCTAGCCAACTTGTTGTAGCGGTAATGAAGTCGCAAACAATACCTTGAGGCATAGGTAAACAATAAATCATTATCCCACGGTCAGAGTATTGATCATGCCAAGCAGCAACTTGCCACAGTCGGCCAAAGTTATCTTTGTGTTTTTCTTCATAAACTGGCTCCCCATAGGAGTTGATATAAACGGCAGTCTCTGCAACCGTCATATTCCACTTTACGGATGCTAGGAAGGTATCCAAAATATTTTTCTTGTTCTTAATAAATGCTTCCAAACTTGTGTTTTCAGGCTTCTCCATGAAGAATTGATAGCCTCCCATCATTTTTTTGTTTGATGTAAACCACATGGATTGCTTGTTATTAATTTTTATTTCTTTCTCTTCACTAGGCTTAAAAAGAAGCCATTCACCATTCCCATTGATATCTATGATTGAAAAGTTTGGGCTATTAGATTGATTCATTAAATATTTTTGGACATTTTCATGCTTTGGAAAAATATCATTTTCATACTTGGCAACAAATGCAGTCCTACCTGATTCGAATCTGTCGTAAAAACTCTTTTCCGCGATTTTTCTCAATGCCAGTATTTCTGTAGGGAGGTCGGTTTTGAAATCCCATGAGTATATTAAATTTTTGGTAGATTCGACCTCACCCATCTGGCTATTAAAAAACTCAGCTTGAGCAGATGAAAATTCAATAAACTCTTTAATTGGGAAAGCATAATTTAAATTTTCACTACTAGACTTCATAGTAACAATACCCACAACTTCGCCTGCTAAGTTGAGCAATGGACCACCACTATTTCCCGGAGAAGCCGCGGCTGAAAAACGAATGTTTTTCCATTTTCCTTCAACAGGTTCGTAGGTAAAAGAGGTTAGTGTCCCTTTTCTAAATATGACACCTTCGCCATGTGCATTGCCTGCCGCATAGATCACATCGCCTTCTTCATACGCGCTGGCTATCTTAAATTCATGATATCCAGAGGTATCCCCCTCCACTGAAAACTGGATGAGATCGCGGTAGTTTGAATGTTTTTCAACGTTGGTGATTTTAAAAACATTACCTTTGTTATCACGCACAGCATAATTTTCTGATAGTTGAGATTTGTAACCAATGTTAAACACATGGGCTGCAGATACAAATGTGTTGTCTTTTATGAGGAACGCGGTGCCTAGACTGTGATATTTATCATTTCTTAAATGGAACGGAATAAGCTTATGCGGAAATTCTTCTTTATACACTGCCTTGTCTTCTAGCTTTAATGCCACTACTTCAAAAATGCCAGTTTTATACTGTTTTATTTGAGAAGAAGAGTATTCCTCCTGCGCATTTGCGGTAAAAGAATAAACGAGAATGAAAACTATACTGATAAATAGATTTGATATGTTTTGCATTGAGTGTCCCTTAAAACTTAAAACTTAAAACTTAAAACCTAAAACTTAAAACTTATCCGGTCTGCTTTGTTGACCTTGCTGACTTGGTCTAATTGATTCGGATATGCTGATGCAAATAGGGCTCAACAGATTGCATTTACTTAGACAACCTAGAAACAGGTTTTGAGTTTACCTTGTGTTAGTTTGTTTTGCCTATTGAATTTTCATGCAGCTTCACTTCGTTGCATTTAGGTACAGGATTTAGTCGACGCTAACTCGTCATTGTTAGGGGTGGCTAAAATATGGTTTTTGAATATGTTGGGTTTTATACGGTTAAGCCATTGTTGTTATCACGACTTTTTTTGATTAGCTCGTCACCAGCGGCATAGTCACTTTTAGCCATGCGGTCATACAAAACCACGTTCGCCGTTGCTGCTAAGTTCATGCTGTTACGTGTGGGAATATAAACAACATGATCGCACGCGTCAACAATGTGTTCAGGTACCGAGGCGTCCTCTGGTCCAAATATATAAAATGCATTTTCAGGATGCACAAATTCAGGCAGTGGTATGGCTCCTTCTACTAACTCTATAACCACTTTACTGGCATCCTTTGGCGCTATCGCTAATAGATCATCGACACCGATAGTAGGAATGATATGCCGCATACGTCTGGTGTCAGCGTTAAAGTCTTTAGCATAACCAAATCGCTGGCCGGTGTAAAAAACAGCACTGGCACCGTAGCATCCGCATGCTCGCAGAATAGAAGCGACATTTGTAGCTGACTTCGGGTTAACTAAGCCAATGCTCACTAAGCCATGCCCTGACCAACGTTTAAATTCGGTATGGGTCTGTTGTGCATCGACTACATCAATGCTGGTTAAATGTTTCATAAGTTATTTCATTGTCTTTTTTTTGCGCAAAGAGAGCTCATTTATTAAAATAATTTTAATTGAATACCAAGTCCAATTCGCTGTTGGTGTCTATTATAATCAATCAGCGAATCGCCATAGCCATTAAAGTATTGTAGTAACCAATCATATCTATCATTAATAGGGTAGGTCAGGTTGAATACTATACTGCCACGATTGGTGTTGAACGAGAGATTATTAGTTAACTTAGTCAGTAAATTTACCTTTCCAATATTAAAGCCATATCCAAACTCAGCACGCCCAATAAAGTCGGTAATATCTGGATTGTCATCTCCAGCTGGATCAAGCTCAAATTTTTTGTTGTCTTCAGGCAATCGATACCAGCCTTTTAAATAATAAAATGAGTCGACATCACTAAAAATGGCGGTTGCATAAATACGGTTCCAACTTCTCGATTTTAAGCCACTTTGCCCGTTTGATTGATGATTTAAACCAACGTTAAATTGATTAAATCGATAACCAAATAAGTCCCAATCTGTTTGCCATTGATAATATACTTCAGGTTCGTAGTTATTTTCTCGAAACGGTTTTGAGGTCTCGTCGTTGTAGACTTGCCAAAAAGAGATCAGCGTCATACCGAAGAATACGCCACTGGCATCATCATCCATCAAGTATAAGGGCATACTGACGCTTATCTGATATTTCGCTTCAAAGTTGTCGATATTCTCATCGGTTAGACCATCAACACTGATCGGATTAGGCGATTTTGCGTGAGTAATGGGTAATAAATAGTTTTGGCGATATTGTGAAATAGAAAATGGATTCACGTTAGATTCTTTCACACTTTTTTCGCGTTTGTCTAAGATTGATTCAGTTGTCCGATTATCATCATTAGCTTCTTTTACCACTTTTTTAACCGACTTAATTAGTGCTGATTCTGCATGCGATGGCGGTGGTTCTTGCTCTTGATTTTTTGTCTTTTGAGTGGGTAGTGTTGCTTGTTCTGGTGATGGATTATCTTGAGCGAGTGCTGAGCTTGAATAAACGAGCGCAAGAGCCCAAACACTAATGAGGCATTTACTAACTGTTTTCAAACCGGTTCCTTTATTCGGTATTCTTTTTGCACATGATACACTGAATAAGTTTACAGTTCGATTATTTGACCTTCGCGAGCACCAAAACAAACAAGATCCATTCCACCAATTTCTATTACTATATTGCAATAAGCAATGATTTCGTCGATATCGTCATCGGTCCGTTCAGGGTCGTGACTATACAGCGCGAGTTGTTTGACTTCACACGCCATCGCCAGTTTCACCGCTTCTTCGGCAACACTATGGCCCCAACCAGACTTTGCGGGCATGTCAGACACCAAGTATTGAGCATCGTGGATGAGAATATCTGCACCCTTTGCAAATTGCACGAAATCTAAAAAGTCGGTTTGTTTATTATAAGGAGGGTAGAGCTCATTGTCAGTGATATAAGCAATTTTATGACCATTTTCTCTAATGGTATAACAGCTACCACCACCGGGATGGTTCATTTTTAACCTACTGACAAGACCGTTACCGATGTACCATTCATCTTCATCCTCCGGTATTGGACGAGGGATAACTTGGATTGAAGCGGCAAGATCATTTTTGTGCACCGGAAAATACGAACCTGTCATTTGGTCAAGTACCGCTTCGGGTTCCTTTAAATCAGTTAACCCTGGGGTAATCAGTATTTTGCGATTGGGTTGATAAATGGGAATGAAAAAGGGAAAACCTTGAATGTGATCCCAGTGATTGTGGCTCAATAAAATGTGCACAGGTGTTTTTTTACTAGCCAACTTTTTACCGAGTTCGCGTATTCCAGTGCCAGCATCCAATACAATGTCGGTGCCATCATCAAGCTCGACATGAACGCATGCAGTGTTACCACCGTAGCGCACAAATTCGGCGCCAGGTGCTGGTGTAGAGCCGCGAACCCCACAAAAAGTTATCTTCATAAATGCTTTAGCCTAAATTTTTAATATACTCAAGGAGGTTATCGACCCCTAGCAAGGTTTTATCACCTGATTTTCTGTTTTTTATTTCAACCTGGTGATTATCAAGATTACGTTCGCCAATTACAACGCTGTAAGGTATGCCAATTAATTCCATATCATTAAACATAACACCTGGGCGCTCCTTTCTGTCATCAAATAATACGTCGATACCAGCGTCGCATAAGTCTTTGTAGAGTTTTTCAGCAACTTCTTCGACTCGCGGAGACTTGTGCATATTCATTGGGATAATAACAATATTGAAGGGCGCAATGCTCTGAGGCCAAATAATCCCGTATTTATCGTGGTTTTGCTCAATAGTTGCAGCGACAATTCGCGTCACCCCGATACCATAACAGCCCATTTGCAGTAAATCATATTTACCCGATTCGGTCAGAACACCGCAATTCATTGCTTTGGAGTATTTATTACCGAGCTGAAAAATATGACCAACTTCAATGCCTTTGGTAATCGCTAAAGTGCCTTTGCCATCGGGTGATGGGTCGCCGGCGGCAACGTTACGAATATCCGCAACTTCATATGTTTTTACATCTCTTTGCCAATTTGCTCCGGTAAAATGCTGGGACTCTTTATTTGCACCGCAAACAAAATCTGACACCGTTTGTGCACTGCGATCAACAATGATCGGTATAGTAAGCTCAACTGGGCCAAGAGAACCAAATCCACAATGTAGTTTTGCTTTTACTGCTGTTTCGTCAGCCATTTGTAACGGAGATGCAACATGCGTTAATTTTTCTGCCTTTATCGTATTTAAGCTGTGGTCGCCACGCAATATTAAAGCCACAAATTCGTGTTCAGATTTTTCGTCGGCCTTTACTATTAAGGTTTTTACGGTTTGTTTTACGTCGCAGCCAAGCAGCAAAGAGACTGCCTGAATTGTCTTTGCATCAGGGGTATCAACAAGTATGAGTTGCGCACAACCTTGTTTAACTTCGCCCAATGCTAGGGCTTCGGCTAATTCAACATTAGCTGCGTAGTCAGAAGTATCACTGTAAGCAATATCATCTTCCCCTGAGTCTGCAAGTACATGAAACTCATGAGAAACTGCACCTCCAATTGAACCTGAATCGGCAATAACCGGACGATAGGCCAAACCAATGCGTTCAAAAATATTGCAGTATGCTTGATGCATTTGCTGATACGTCTGATTTAGACTCTGTGCGTCAATATGAAAAGAATATGCATCTTTCATAATAAACTCTCTGCTGCGCATGATGCCAAAGCGGGGACGGACTTCGTCACGGAATTTAGTCTGAATTTGATATAAATTTAAGGGTAATTGCTTATAACTACTGACTTCGTTTTTGACTAAACTAGTAACTACCTCTTCGTGTGTAGGGCCGAGCACAAAATCTCGATTATGACGGTCTTTTAGGCGCAATAATTCAGGACCATAATCGTCCCAACGACCAGACTCTAACCAAAGATCGCCCGGCTGAACTACCGGCATCGATATCTCGATAGCGCCCGCTTTATTCATTTCGTCTCTCACAATGTCGGCGACTTTATTTAATACTCTTAGTCCAGTCGGGAGCCAGCTATATAGACCTGATGCAAGTTTGCGAACCATCCCTGCGCGAAGCATAAGTTGATGACTAGTGATTTCAGCTTCAGCTGGTGTTTCTTTCTGAGTAGCGAGTAAATATTGAGAGGTACGCATTTTCTTTCGATGACCTTGAAGTTTTTTCTAACGATGTCAGAGGCTAAAATAAATTTAATCGATAAGTTTAGCAGTGGTCACAGTGGCAACAAAGGATAAAATGAAGAAACCCTTTATTTATTTTAATATTTCGATTTTGTGGAGTGAATTATATGCTTAAACTAAAACCTTTGTTAAAGCCTAGTGCGTTTCAATATCGAGAACATAATTTATTGTGTCGCGCACTTGCCATTTAACATCGACATTGTGCAAGAGCACCGAATATATTTTTTCATCCTTCATGCTACTTTTATAAGCAGGTCGGGGATCCTGCTGTAGAACATTATTGAGTACGACTTCAAAATCAGGGTAATTATTAAGTAAGGTCTTGAGCTTTGAATATGCAAGCGGTGAGTAGTTAACTTGCATTATATTTGTGGGTGCACCTTCAGCATATCCAGAAATTGCGTCACTAACAGAGTCTGCATAATGTATGTAGGGTTTAATATCTATAATGGGCGTTTGATCTAGCAAATCGACGCCCGCAACTTCGAGTTCATTATATTTATTTAGCCCAATGTTTTTCACTACAGAAAGACCGATAGGGTTGGGCCTGTAGGTACTTCGACTAGCAAACACACCGATTTTTTCATTGCCTCCCAAGCGCGGAGGACGAACGGTATCTTTCCAACCACTTTGTATATTTTCATGAAAAATAAAGCTTATCCATAAATGTGAAAATGCTTCTAAACCTCGGCAAGCGTTAACAGGATTTATATCAGATGCAAATTGAATGATTCCCATCGCTTTACTTAGCGCTTGAGATTGCCGAGGAATACCGAATTTTTGTTTAAATGGCGTTGCAATGACACCTATCGAACGAAATTCAAACGTCTGTGCGTTCCTTTTTCCTGAATGGTTATTTGGATGAGGCATGCGGGCTAAGTAATTTCTGAAAAAACATTTTACCTAATTTCTCTGCGTGTTTCACATTTCGCAGCGGTATGTTTTCAGGGTTGGGAAACTTTTCCAATGCCGCCTCTAGGCTTTCTTCGCGAATAAGGTGCAATATTGGGAAAGGAGAACGGTTGGTATAATGACTGCTTGCATCGGCAGGGGCATCAGCAAATAGGTAATCGGGATGAAATGTTGCTAACTGAAAAACGCCTTCATATTGCTCTTGTTTTAAAAGTCGGTTAGCAAGCTCAACTATATCCAAATAATCAAAGAAATCCTTGGTACCCTTGGCAATAATAAGTAAGGTCGTTTCGATATCGCTATTGTTTTCTAATAGTTGCATTTCATCTAATAGCGCCTGAAGAATTAGTGCGCTGTCTGTTTCCTCAGGCGCAATGGCTCGAATGCGGCCGTTTTCTCGTTCTTTACGCGCAAAGGGACAGAAGTTTTCTCCAATGATGACTTTATCAACCCAACGCAATGTTTGTTCAACCGCTGTGTTATTCGTCATATTATTTTTCGCTCAACGGGAGATTTTTTGTATGATGGCTGTGGAATTTGACATAGGCTTCGAGTGTGTTCTCAATTAAGCTAGCCACGGTCATCGGTCCCACACCGCCAGGAACAGGGGTGATCCAATCAGCGCGCTCTTTGGCAATGTCAAAATCAACATCTCCGGTCAGCTTGCCATTTTCTAATCGATTTATACCTACGTCGATCACTATTGCACCTTCTTTGATCCATTCACCGGGAATAAAATGTGGCTTACCCACTGCGACTACGAGTAAATCAGCACGCATGACATGCTCTTTTAGCTGCTTGGTGAATTTATGACAGGTGGTTACGGTGCAGCCCGCGAGCAAAAGTTCTAAGCCCATGGGACGGCCGACAATATTGGATGCACCAACAATCACTGCATCTAACCCTTTCACTGGGCGTTTTGTTGCCTCAATCATGCTCATGATTCCCTTGGGCGTACAGGGTCTAAGCGCCGGCATGCGCTGCGCTAAGCGGCCAATGTTGTAAGGATGAAAACCATCAACGTCTTTGTGCGGATGAATGCGTTCGAGTACCTTCTCTGCATGCAAACCAGCGGGTAATGGCAATTGGATTAAAATGCCATCAATAGTCCCATCGACATTTAATTCGTCAATTAACGTTAATAGTTCTGCCTCAGAGGTGTCAGCGGGGAGATTAAATGACTTGGAAACAAACCCCACTTCCTCACATGCTTTGGTTTTATGACTCACATATACTTTTGATGCTTCGTTGCTACCCAGCAATACAACGGCTAATCCGGGCATTCTTCGCTTCGCTTCTTTGAGTGTATCAACGTATGCACGAACGTTATCTCTAGCATGTTTGGCAATTTTTTTACCGTCTATTAAATGAGCTGTCATGAAGTATTCTTTTATCGCAAAATTTTAATACCAGTAGTGTAATAAAATCAGCCATTAAAATACACTCCTAAAGATTCCACTTGTGCGCTTTTTAATCAACTACAAAAAAACTTAAATTGATCGTAAAAAGTGTTTGACGATACCTAGGCAAATCGGTAATATGCGCCCCCCGTAGAGGTAGTGAACTACTCCGTCGGTGTCGGTGAGTGGCGCAGCTTGGTAGCGCACCTGGTTTGGGTCCAGGGGGTCGTAGGTTCGAATCCTATCTCACCGACCATTTACTTATTTATTCGGTGAGGTTCCATAGCTCAGCTGGATAGAGCAACGGCTTTCTAAGCCGTGGGTCGAAGGTTCGAATCCTTCTGGGACCACCATTCGAATCGAAGTAAATGATGTAAAGGAAATCAGTGGTGGGCGTAGCTCAGTTGGTAGAGCTCTGGATTGTGATTCCAGCGGTCGTGGGTTCAAACCCCATCGTCCACCCCACTTTTTTTGCAAAGTTCGTCGGTTCTAGTTAATGACTAATATCATATTTAGAGCATCCCTTGACAGGGCAAAGTAACGCGGGAGTGGTGGAATTGGTAGACACGCTGGATTTAGGTTCCAGTGCTTCACGGCGTGAGAGTTCAAGTCTCTCCTTCCGCACCATTTTATGTGCTAGGCACATAAAAAAAGTAAAATGTCGGTGAGTGGCGCAGCTTGGTAGCGCACCTGGTTTGGGTCCAGGGGGTCGTAGGTTCGAATCCTATCTCACCGACCATCTTTTTGGTAAACGGCTGCACTATTTATTAGTGATAGACCAGCTAGTACTATATAAAAATCCAGCAATTCAGCAATCCAAGAATTTAAGAATCCAGCAATCCAAGAATTCAACAACTCAACAATCCAAAAATTTAAGAATTCAACAATTCAAAGCGTCATTGGCTAGATATTTTAAATCCCCAAATTTTAAAATCGCTGTCCTGTTGCTTTTCTCTTTGCGCTCGGGTTGGGGGTGATATTAGAATTCAAATCTGAGTCTCCAATAACCCAAAGATGAACCCAAAGGTGGACCCAAAGCTTCTTGTTGTTAAAGACGGAGCTCAGAGTATTTTCTGAATATAACCCCGCGTTTTAAGTCAATCAGCGCTTTCGACCAAATAATCACCCTATTTTCGTAGTCATGGCGAGCACACAGCAATTAATTTCCATTTATTACCCGTAATCACTCGACTCTGAGGTGCCGTCTCTGTATAATTCCGCGTCCAATTTTAAACTCATGTGAGTTAGTTTGACTAGGTCACATTCTGCAACACCATGGCCTTTGTCATATTAGCGTGTTGAACCATGTAAAGCGCACAGAAGCGCAAGTTGCGGTAGAACAATGCAAGTGTCAGTCGAGACGACTCAAGGTTTAGAACGCCGTCTTACTATTACCGGTTCTGCAGATGCTGTAGATACCGCTGTTAAAGGACGTTTACAACAATTAGCAAAAACACAACGTATTAACGGCTTTCGCCCAGGTAAAGTTCCAGTAAGCGTTATTAAGAAGCGTTTCGGTCAGGCAGTTCGTCAAGAAGTTGCTGGTGATGTTATGCAGCGCCACTTCTACGAAGCAGTAATGAAAGAAAAAATCACACCAGCCGGCATGCCTACTTTTGAATTAACGAAAGACGTTGATGGTCAAGAATTAGAATTTGTTGCTACTTTTGAAGTTTATCCAGAAGTAAAAGTCACTGGCCTTGATAAAATCAAGGTTGAGAAGCCGGTAGTTGAAATTACTGACAAAGACTTAGACACCATGATGAAAACGTTGCAAACACAGCACGCATCGTGGAAAGAAGTAAAGCGTAAAGCCAAGAAAGACGACAAAGTAACAATTAACTTTATTGGTACCATTGATGGTGAAGAGTTTGACGGCGGTAAAGCTGAAGACTTCCCATTAGAACTTGGTAAAAGTCGTATGATCCCTGGTTTTGAAAAGCCATTAGTAGGCGCTAAAACAGGTGATGAAGTTGTTTCAGAAGTTACTTTCCCTGATGACTATCATGCTGAAGCGTTGAAAGGTAAAAATGCCTCTTTTGCTATTACAGTAACGAAGGTTGAAGGTTTAGACCTACCAAAAGTAGATGACGAATTTTCTAAGTTATTTGGCGTAGAAGAAGGCGGTGTTGAAGCGCTCAAAGCTGAAGTTAAGAAAAATATGCAGCGTGAACTAGACCAAACATTGAAAGCAACCGTAAAAGAAAACGTAATCGCTGGTTTATTAGAAAATAATCAACTAGTTTTACCAAAAGCACTTGTCGATCAAGAGATTGATGCATTACGTAAGCAAGCAAAGCAACGTTTTGAACAGCAAGGCAAAGGTGGTGATGTTCCTGAGTTACCAGCAGACTTGTTCCAAGAGAACGCGAAGCGTCGCGTAAGCATTGGTTTGTTACTTGGCGAAGTGATAAAAGACAATAAACTAGAGGCGGATGAAGCTAAAGTGACTCAATTAATTGAGACTGCAGCGTCTGCATACGAAGACCCGCAAGAAGTGGTCGAGTATTACCAGTCAAATACCGAGTTAAAGCAACAAATGCAAAACCTTGCATTAGAAGAGCAAGCAATTGAAGTAATTCTTGACAAAGCAAAAGTAAAAGAAGTTAAAAAAGCTTTTGACGAAATCATGAATAAAAGCGCCTAAATTGTGCTTCAACAATTGACTTAACAGGTTATCAACTGATTAAATGCTCGGACGTTCCGGGCATTTTTTTTATGAAGAGAAATATGACAAATATAATAACAGAACCACAAAGCGCATTAGTACCTATGGTAATAGAGCAAACTCCTCGTGGTGAGCGCTCTTATGACATCTATTCACGCCTATTAAAAGAGAATGTCATTTTTATGGTGGGTCAGGTTGAAGATCATATGGCGAACTTAATTGTTGCTCAAATGCTATTTTTGGAAGCAGAAAACCCTGAAAAAGATATTTTCTTATACATTAATTCACCTGGCGGGTCAGTGACAGCGGGTATGGCAATATATGATACAATGAATTTCATAAAGCCAGATGTTAGTACTGTATGTATAGGCCAGGCAGCTAGTATGGGGGCATTTTTGCTTTCTGCCGGTGCAAAAGGAAAGCGTTATTGTTTGCCGAACGCACGTGTTATGATCCATCAACCATTAGGTGGATTCCAAGGGCAGGCATCTGACTTTGAAATACATGCGAAAGAAATCCTGTCTATTAAAGAGAAGATGAATAGACTGATGGCCCAACACACTGGTCAAGATTATGAGAAAGTGGCAAAAGACACCGACCGTGATAACTTTTTAAGTGCGCAAGATTCAGTCGACTACGGTTTAGTTGATGCAGTAATGACAAATCGTGCAGACGTATTGAAAAAAGCAGATTAATCGCCATATTAAGTTATTGAGTAGTAGTGGCTCGCACTTCTTCGCATTTTGCGAGCCATAATAAAGACCCAATTTAGGGTACGAACGAAAAGGCAAATTTTATGAGTGATGACCATGATAAAGACGGCGACAGCAAACTACTGTATTGCTCGTTTTGTGGTAAAAGCCAACATGAAGTTCGAAAGTTAATTGCGGGCCCCAGCGTATTTATATGTGATGAATGTGTTGAGTTGTGCAACGATATTATTCGGGAAGAAATTAAAGAAATTTCACCAAAGCAAAAAAATGATGCTTTACCGACTCCAAGCGATATCCACAAACACCTAAACGATTACGTGATAGGCCAAGAGCATGCTAAGAAAGTATTAGCGGTAGCGGTTTATAACCACTACAAAAGGTTGCGTAATAATGATGTTCATGAAGGCGTTGAATTAGGTAAAAGTAATATTCTTCTGATTGGTCCAACAGGCAGTGGTAAAACCCTGCTTGCGGAGACCTTAGCACGTTTATTAGATGTACCTTTCACAATGGCCGACGCGACAACTCTAACTGAAGCGGGTTATGTAGGCGAAGATGTTGAAAATATCATCCAAAAATTGCTGCAGAAGTGTGACTACGATCCTGAAAAAGCGCAACGTGGTATTGTTTATATTGATGAAATAGACAAAATTTCGCGAAAGTCTGACAACCCTTCAATTACTAGAGATGTTTCTGGTGAAGGTGTTCAGCAAGCATTGTTGAAACTTATTGAAGGTACTATTGCTTCCGTTCCGCCACAAGGTGGCAGAAAACATCCACAACAAGAGTTTTTACAAGTCGATACTTCTAAGATTCTATTCATTTGTGGTGGTGCCTTCTCTGGCTTGGATAAAGTAATTGAACAACGAGTATCGAAAGGTGCTGGTATTGGTTTTGGTGCTGAAGTGAAGTCCTCTGCAGACAAAAAAGCTGTTAGCCAGTTGTTCAAAGAAGTTGAGCCACAAGATTTAGTTAAATACGGTCTTATTCCTGAATTTATTGGGCGATTACCGGTTGTTGCTAGTCTTGAAGAATTAAATGAAGAAGCGCTTATTCAGATATTGAAAGAGCCTAAGAACGCCATAACCAAGCAGTATGGTGCGTTATTCGCTTTAGAAGACACCGAACTCGAGTTTCGAGATGATGCGCTGCATGCAATTGCAACTAAAGCGATGAATCGCAAGACGGGTGCTCGCGGTCTACGTTCTATAGTTGAAGCTGTTTTGCTAGATACGATGTACGAATTGCCGTCTATGCCAAAAGTAAGTAAGGTCGTAATAGATGAGGCCGTCATAAAAGGCGAGTCTAAACCACTACTGATTTACGATAATGAACAGAAAAAAAAGGCAGTTTCAGAGTAAAAATCTGCATTGAGGACCATAAAAGCTGAGCTGGCAGAACCATAAGGACTGACTTCTCAGCTTTTTTTTTCGTTAATTTTCAGTTTTTTTTGAATTTTGGTTTGAACTTTGCCGGCCAGACCCCATATAAACAAGCAAGTGTAAAAACAAGAGAGAACTATGACAACTGAGCTCAATAATCTCAGAACAATGCCAATATTGGCATTGCGCGATGTGGTTGTATACCCGCATATGGTTATCCCGCTCTTTGTAGGACGGGAAAAATCTATCCAATGTTTACAATCAGCAATGGATAATGACAAGCAAATATTTTTAGTCGCACAAAAAGACGCTGGTATTGATGAGCCAGCAGTCGACGATATTTATACGGTTGGAACTGTAGCTACTATTCTGCAGCTACTTAAATTGCCTGATGGGACTGTTAAAGTGCTGGTAGAAGGGAATGTTCGTGGCCAAATTGAGAAGTACATTGCTCTTGAACCATTCTTTACTGGAGAGATCCATTCGATAGCTGCGGATACATTAGACGAAGCTGAGCAGGAAGTATTAATCCGGTCTGCTGTTTCGCAATTCGAAGGGTATGTAAAGCTGAACAAAAAAATTCCACCTGAAGTGCTAACGTCATTAAATGGTATCGAAGACGCGGCAAGATTGGCCGACACGATGGCTGCTCATATGCCATTGAAATTGGCTGAGAAACAAAAAGTACTTGAAATGAACCAGATTGTGGAACGTTTAGAGTACTTAATGGCGCTCATGGAAGGTGAAATTGATTTATTACAGGTTGAGAAAAAAATAAGAACTCGCGTTAAAAAGCAGATGGAAAAAAGTCAGCGTGAGTATTATCTAAATGAGCAAATGAAAGCGATTCAAAAAGAATTAGGCGAGATGGATGAAGCGCCAGATGAATTTGAGGTGTTAGCTAAAAAGATTATCGAAGCGAAAATGCCTAAAGAAGCAAAAGAGAAGGCTGACGCTGAATTAAACAAATTGAAAATGATGTCTCCGATGTCAGCCGAAGCAACCGTCGTTAGAAGTTATATCGAATGGTTGACATCGGTGCCATGGTATAAGCGTAGTACGGTGAAAAAAGACCTGGCTAAAGCTGAAGAGGTTTTGGATAACGACCACTACGGCCTAGAAAAAGTGAAGGAACGTATTCTAGAGTATTTAGCGGTGCAGCAACGCGTTAAAAAACTTAAAGGTCCGATTTTATGTTTGGTCGGTCCTCCTGGTGTTGGTAAAACGTCATTGGGTCAGTCTATTGCGAGAGCGACAGGCAGAGAATATGTAAGAATGGCTTTAGGTGGTATGCGAGATGAAGCTGAAATTCGAGGTCATCGCCGCACATACATTGGTTCATTGCCGGGTAAGCTAATTCAAAAGATGTCGAAAGTTGGGGTTAAGAACCCATTGTTTTTGTTGGACGAGATAGACAAGATGTCCTCTGATATGCGTGGAGACCCGTCTTCAGCGCTACTTGAGGTGCTTGATCCTGAGCAAAACTCAAAGTTTAGTGATCACTATTTAGAAGTCGATTATGACCTTTCCGATGTCATGTTTGTGGCGACATCAAATAGTATGAATATTCCAGATCCTTTGTTAGACCGAATGGAAGTTATTCGTTTGTCTGGCTACACAGAAGACGAAAAATTAAACATCGCGGTTCGCCATTTAATAAGCAAGCAAATTTCGC
>JAWUVZ010000070.1:0-88671 GCA_034112105.1 Glaciecola sp.
AGAACATCGATTCGCAGAAGCTTAGCCCAGCGAGGTACTTCTCAGCATGTCTGTGTTGTGCCCATTTTAAGCAAAGTTCATAACAAGTTTCAAATAGCTTCACAGTAAGTCACCTGCAACTAAAGGCACGAAACGCACTGACTCAATGGTTTCCTCAATAAACTCTTCACCTTGGCGATCAATACACTTCAAGCTTTGTTTTTCATTCCCAACCGGAATAATTAAGCGTCCACCGTCGTTGAGTTGGTCAAGTAAGGCCTGTGGAATTTGCGCTGCCGCAGCAGTCACAATAATACCGTCGAACAGACCCTTACTTTGCCAGCCTTGCCAGCCATCACCATGTTTCATTGAAATGTTGTGATAGTCGAGTTGGTTCATTCGACGTTTGGCTTGGAACTGGAGCGCTTTGATGCGTTCGACAGAATATATGTGCTCAAAAATACCTGCTAAAACCGCCGTTTGATAGCCAGATCCTGTGCCAATTTCCAATATTTTTTTAGGTAGTACTTGAGCTTTGAGCAATAATTCAGTCATTTTTGCCACAATATATGGCTGTGATATAGTCTGACCTTGGCCTATAGGCAGCGCTGTATTCTGATAAGCCTTGTGTTTCAGTGCATCCGGAATAAAAATTTCGCGAGGTGTCTTAGCAATAGCATTTAATACTCTATTGTCGATTACGCCTTCTTGTTTTAATAGTTGCGCGAGTTGTAAACCCTTGCGAGATGATATTGCCATTTCTGTTCCTAGTTCATCGTTTCTTTGGTATTTAACCAAGTGTTCATTTTGCTTACTTTCTCATGCACAGTCATGTCTACAGATAGCGGTGTTACAGAGCAGTAATTATTGTTTACGGCATCAAAATCAGTTCCTTCACCAGCATCCTGTTCACTGCCCAATTTTCCATACCAATATATCGTTCTGCCAAAAGGATCTGTGCTTTGCACCATTGTTTCTGCGCGGTGACGCTTACCAAGTCTGGTCGCCACTATGCCTTTTATTAAGTCAAAAGGAATGGCTGGCACATTTATATTTAAAATTTCATTTTGCTCTAAAGGATGCGAGGTAAGGCGGCGAATAATATCGCAAGTCACCTTAGCGGCGGTATCGAAATAATCGGTTTGCTTGCTGCATAGGGAGACGGCTATAGCTGGTAAACCCATATGACGTCCTTCTAGCGCAGCGGCAACGGTACCAGAATAAATGGTGTCATCACCTAAATTAGCACCATGGTTTATGCCGGACACGACTAAATCAGGTTCTTGAAGCATAAATTTATTAATGCCTAACTGGACACAATCGGATGGCGTCCCGTTCACAGCAAAAAACCCATTTGGCATCTGTTCGATGCGCAGTGGGGTATGCAGTGACAACGCGTTACTCATTCCGCTGCAGTTGCGGTCAGGCGCGATTACAGTGACATTGTGCTCTTTTGATAAATACTCAAAAAGAACAGCTATTCCTGCTGCGTTTACACCATCGTCATTGCTCAACAATATGTTCATATATTATTTGCCTTCTTACTCGTTGGCTGTGCAGGGCGTTCACACCCCAAATACGCAGGTGTAGAAAAGTCTTTTGAAACTAAATTAATCGGATACCTAAGTAAGCAAAAATCAAACATGGGTCGTTTAAACATCCAATAATTCTCTCACAATAGAGGTAGCAAAACAGCCCGCTGGAAGCGAGAATTGCATCTTCAGATTATTATCTGCTATCTGCCACGTAAATCCTTGCGGAACGATACGAATAGCTCTTCTTTGTTGTTTCAATCCTAACGAGTTAAGTGTTTGGATGATATCAGGAAATTGCGCTAAACATTGCAATTCTAGTTCTCTAGCGGCAGCGGTTGAATGTAGCTTGCCGTCGCCCCACAGAGGCGCCGTGATATTGATATCAAATTCAGCTAATCGCTTTATTATGCTAGCCTGCTCCGAGACATCTTCGAATACAAAAAAGCTGTTTGAACCAGTTAATTGCATCGCATCACCAACCAACGGTTGATGGAAGTTATGTTGTACTATTCGTTTGTGGATAATTTCATTGAACAACCAACTTCTTAATGCAGATATAGCCATGGAACGTTTGTTACGGTTACGGATGGCTTCTCCACCTATCAGCTTTTCAGCCAGCGCGAGATTACCGCCTAGCAACAATTTGCCGACCGTGGTTGATAGTTCAGTGGCACTCGGTGCTACCCTCATTTCGCCAAATCGTTGGCTACCATAGTAATTAGGGGCGCCGTGGTGTTTTATTAATTCTAGTCTCTTCTCTAATGTTTGAACATCAAACTCGACATCAGTATCAAAATTGGATGTTAAATTTCGCAAGATAAGTTGAAATTTATTACCTTTGAGCACCCCGACCCGTAACTTTCGGTCATTACGTGTCACCTGTAAAATTTTCGCACCCTCGAGTTCGAATTCATCCCAGTTAGGTTCTTTTTTGTTGGCAATATGTACCCCAAACCACTGTCGAGTAAGGGCGAATTTATCTTTTCTGCCTGCGTAAGTAATATCGCGCAAATGCAATCGACTAAACTTAGCTAACGACTCAGCGACGAATGCGGTGTTTAAGTTCGTTTTCTCTAACCATAAGAAGATGTGCTCACCTTCTCCACTAGGCTCGAATCCGAGTTGCTCCTCAACGATAAAATCATGCATTTCTTGTTTGAGTGTTGCACTGCCTAATGCATCACCATACAACCTAGACCAATGTGAAATAGATAGTGACATTAAGTTATCGTCGCGGGCATATGAGCACGACAGCGTGGCATGCAATGCCTTCTTCTCGTCCTACAAAGCCAAGGCCTTCAGTTGTCGTCGCTTTTATGCTGATGTCTTTCACCGAAACGCCCATGGCATCGGAGATTGCTTCGCGCATAACGTTAATGTGAGGTGCCATTTTGGGCGCTTGAGCTTCAATAGTGATATCTGCATTGCCCAGCATATAGCCTAAATCTTGAATTCGCTGATAAACCTGCTTCAACAGTTCCAGGCTGCTTATGTTTTCATAGCTCGGGTCAGTGTCTGGAAAGTGATGACCAAGATCACCTAGCGCTAATGACCCAAGCAGTGCATCGCATAATGCATGCAAAGCGACGTCACCATCTGAATGTGCAATTAAACCGCGTTCATGGACTATACAGATACCACCAATAGTGATTGGGCCCATTCCACCAAACTTGTGTACATCGTAGCCATGGCCTATGCGGAACATAGCGTACCTCCTTGTTTATTATTTTTATTATTTTTTGTTAGTGTATTAGTGTTAGCGGTCAAATAAAACTCAGCGAGTGCTAGATCGCATGGGCGGGTTATCTTAATGTTGGTAGTGCGCCCTTCAATGAGTTTTACACTCGCATTGACATGCTCCATTGCTGACGCCTCATCGGTAATATGAATATTATTACGTTGTGCGAGTTGTATAGCATCGATTAACTTTTGAAGTGGAAAAAATTGGGGAGTTTGGGCTTGCCAAAGCTGAGTGCGTTCGACAGTCTCTTCAATTTCAGCTATTAGACTATTTTCCTTTGGGGTAGCTCGCTTAATAGTATCAGTAACTGGGACGGCCAATATTGCACCTTCACAGGTGTTGATGCAGGCGAATAAATCATTCAGCTCCGCGTGCGTAACGCACGGTCTCGCGGCATCATGCACCAATATCCATTGATTTATGTTTGCCACTGGTTTGCTTAAGCAGTGTTTTAAACCGCTCAAGACTGAATCGACTCTCTGCGTACCGCCAATGACAGTTTCAATTAATGGATTTTGCGCCACTTTTAGCGATTGAAAAATGGCGTCTTGTGGATGTAAAACGACAACGATACATTGAATTTGATCATGGGACAGCAAAGCGTCGAGCGTATGCTCGATAACGGTTTTGTTGCCAATGGTGAGGTATTGCTTTGCCACCGATGACTTCATTCTACTACCAATACCGGCGGCAGGAACAACGGCTACAAATGTGTCTACTGCTGTCAAAATCACTTCTCTGGGGGTAAAATTCGGTAAAAAGTCTCGCCGTCTTTAATTAAACCTAATTCGTTACGGGCTCTCTCTTCAATAGATTCTAAACCTAGCTGAAGATCGCTAATATCAGCCTGTAAAAGCGCGTTTCGTTGTTTTAGGTTCGCGTTTTGCTTTTGCAATTCCTCTACTTCTGACTTCATCAAGTTGTAGTCGGCAATGCTATTTTTTCCAAACCAAAGGCGAGCTTGCAGTAACCCAAGCAGGGCAATCAATATGACGAGTATCCATCTATTGCGCATGACTCATTCCTTATTGGTTTTATTTTTTTATTCGTTACCAATCAACTTGTCAGTAAGTTTGTTTAATAATTTGTCTTTTTTCCGGTCCAATGCATTTGTCATCTGCGACTTTAATAGCTCATTTAGGCTTTCAGTATCGCCTTGAGCCGCCGCGAGTAAAACATCAACTGACTCTAGTTGTTGACCTGACTGGCCTAGCTGTTCAGCTACTTTTTCATTTAATTTACTTTTGAGCTCGCTTAGTTTACCAGAACTATTGCCTGTCAGGCCACTAGAAAGCGCCTGGAGGATTTTTTTATCCAAATCAGACTTAACTTTGATGGATGGGCTGGACAGACCGCCTGAGAAATTAGTACTCAATTTTAGCTCTGAAAGTCCTGAAATTACGTCAGCCATTGCACTAGTTAAATCGTTTTTACCGGTCGCTTTTAACTGTAATGCACTTAGGTCGATTATCGATGAACCGGATAGTGTGCTATCGACAACGTTTAACTCCCCCTTGCTGGCAAGTAAACCTGACTCGAGTAATGCGTTTAGCTTTTGTTTTGATTCTTCAGGAACTAATTCGATGGCGTTTAATACTAGTCCTTTAATATCCCAGTTTTGAACAGAGTTAACCTGACCTTGAATAATTTCAAAGTTGCCTTTTAAGTCAATAACATGCCAATTTTTGGCTTTTCTTGAATTGATTAAAAATGTAGTTGGGTTGCCGATGAGTGCATGTTGGTCAGTGATATTTTGCCAAACAGTCTCAATTTGCTCGTCTTGCCATTTAATGTTTACTGCCGCTTTCTTGATCCAAACGTTAGGAAGACCGTCATCCACGACAGTCTCTTCAGCGACAGGTTCATCGAGGTCGCTAGATAGCATAGCCATCGCAGCTAACAAGCCTTGGGTGTAAATTTTGGCTTTCTCACCGAATAAATGCTGAGTTACTTGCCCTATTGCGCCTTCATCTCCGGCGACAAGTCCTTTAAGCAGATCAAAGTCTTCTTGAGGCGCTGTTTTTAATGCTGATACTGAACTGGCAGAAGCGGCTTTAGCTTCTCCTGCCAAGTCGGCAAATTCGGTAATGCTTTTTTTATCTATTGTTATTGCTTGTTTGATTTCATCAAATTCTTTTTTAGCTGAAGCTAATTCAACAGGATTTTTGTAGTCAATTTCTTGCAGTGCTTTCAGGCGCGCTTTATAAGCAGTTAACTTATCCTTACTGGGCAATGCTGCATACTTGTCTTGCAAAGGTTGTTGATATTGCTGAACCACTTTTTGTGCTTCTGCAACCGCAGCAGTCGTTTTTAGTGGCGACTTCGCTAATATTTGGTCGACGCTAGGTAAATCCGCCAAGGTTGGAAAAGCAAAACTTGACGCTTGCGCGTCAGGTTTGACGTAGACTGCACCGGCACTTTGGCGTTGAGTATCAAACTCTACATCTTGCACAATGAGTTCATTAACGATCAGCTTTTTGTTTAATAGAGGCATAAAATCAAGATCGGCTTTCACTTTTGCTACTTCAAGTCTATTATGAGTAGGGTTGGCGTTATCAGTCGCTTGTAGTCTAGTCAGTGTTAGGCTAAATGGAAAAATACCATGCTCTACTGAGTCGATGTTGACCTCCGCGCCAAAGGCATCTCCAAGCGCATTCGTAGCAAGCGTTTTTAGTAGGGTATTAGCAAATAAAAAGTACAGAATAACAACAGCCGCAATCGTGCCTAAAGGAATAGAAAGCCACAGAGATAAACGGCCTTGTTGGACTATTGGCGATTTTACAGAAAAACGATGCTTAAACATAAAATAATCCTTATTGTGCTTATTAATAATACAGTCTACTTGTTAGCGAAACACAGAAAAAAAAGGTATTTAGCTGCGATGAACAACCTCGCTAAAATGACCTCCAAAGAATTATAGCTGATAAGCCAGCAACAACCAATGAAAACGCGGCTTAGTTTGTGCATTTTGAGTGAAAAATCAAGGTCCTAAATGGTATGAATAAATACCTGAGATTTTGCTCAAAAAAATCATGTAATTTTTTTATTCACAAAGGTAGTTTTTCATTGCAATTAAGCTTATCGTACGCGAGCTTTTAAACTGCAAAGTTAACGCAGCATAAGTACCAAGTAATAGTATTAAAATAAATGTGAGGCGACCCAATGTTAGTGAACAATACAATCAATAATATCTGTCCGATCCGACAGAAAATACGCGAGTTTTACCGTATCGGTGAATCAGAGGCTATTGATCATATTTTACCCGAAGCAGAAGTAAATATGGCTGCTCGTTCACGTGCATGGGAGCGCGCTCGGACAATGGTTCTACAAATTCGCCGCGAGCAAGAGGGCCACGGCGGTGTTGATGCACTGTTAAATGAATTTTCGTTATCCACCGCCGAAGGAATCGTCTTGATGTGTTTGGCAGAAGCGCTTTTGCGTGTACCTGATAAACATACACAAGAGGAGCTTATTCGAGACAAGCTGTCAAAAGGAGAGTGGACACCTCATTTAGGTAATAGTGATTCACTCTTCGTTAATGCTTCAGCGTGGGGACTATTGTTAACCGGTAATATGGTTAATTACGCAGACAAACGCAAGTCTGAGCAGTTCGGATTACTCAAAAAGACAATGGGTCGCCTTGGTGAACCTGTTATCCGCCGCGCAATGAAAATTGCAATGAAAGTAATGGGTCGCCAATTTGTTATGGGCGAACGCATCGAAGATGCTGTCGAAAGAGCGGCGAAAAAGGAGACCCAAGGTTACGTCTATTCCTATGACATGTTGGGCGAAGGCGCCAGAACAGGTAAAGATGCAGAACGCTATTATCAAGCTTATGTCAGAGCTATTGAAGTTATAGGTAAAGCAGCGAAGGGGCGCGGGCCACGCAAGAGCCCGGGTATATCAGTCAAGCTTTCAGCTATTCATCCGCGCTATGACTTTGCTAAATATGATCGCGTTATGGAAGAAATTCCTGCACGACTAAAAACCCTATGCCTTATGGCGAAGAAGTACGATATTGGTTTAACCGTAGATGCTGAAGAGTCAGAGCGCCTTGATATATCATTGGATATAATTGAAAAAGTATTTAGTGACTCTGACTTAGATGGTTGGGATGGTTTTGGTTTAGCAGTTCAGTCATATCAGAAACGAGCCATTTTTGTCATCGAATGGTTGCGCGAATTAACCCTTAGAGTGGGCCGTAAAATGATGGTTCGCTTAGTCAAAGGTGCGTATTGGGACACTGAGATAAAACATAGCCAACAAGGTGGTTTTGACGATTTCCCCGTATTCACTCGTAAAACCTCTACTGATGTCTCATATCACGCCTGTGCGAATAGATTGTTGGCATACCGTGACAGCATATATCCGCAGTTTGCAACACACAATGCTTACACCGCGTCAGTTATTATTGAACTTGCAGGCGATGATAAAGAGGGCTTTGAGTTTCAGTGCCTACATGGAATGGGTGACTCTTTATACGATCAAGTGGTTACTAAAGACAAAATTCAATGCCGAGTTTATGCACCGGTTGGCGTGCATGAAGAGTTGTTAGCTTATTTGGTTCGCCGCTTACTAGAAAATGGCGCCAATTCGTCGTTCGTAAATGCGATAGTTGACGATAGCCAGCCAGTTGAACAACTTCTTGAGGATCCTGTCGAGCGCACACAGCGTTTGCTGGTTCGCGAGAATAAACAAATTGTTATGCCAATAGATTTGTATGGGCCAAGCAGAGCAAATTCACGTGGCTTTGACATTTATGATTTGAATGCGATCCAAGACTTGTCCCTAAGATTAGAAAAGTGGTTTGAAGAGCATATAAAAGCACTTGGTGATGTAGAAGAGGCTGAAAATCAGATTATTGTTCGCAACCCAGCGTTACTGAGCGAGATCGTAGGGACACATCAGGTTCACAGCAAAGAAGAAATGCTAGCTATGCTTGAACGCACAACTAAAGCTGCGGAATCGTGGTCAAAAGTGCCTGTTGATGAACGGGCAGACGTACTAATGCGCATTGCTGGCATTCTTGAACGTCACATGGACGAGTTAATTGGTCTGTGTATCAAAGAAGCGGGCAAAATTACAGTCGATAGTGTTGATGAAGTTCGTGAGGCTGTGGATTTCTGCCGTTATTACGCTGTTGAAGCAAGACGACTGGATCCTACAAATCGTTTGCAACCGAGGGGGGTGGTCCTTTGTATAAGCCCTTGGAATTTCCCTCTTGCTATCTTTATAGGGCAAATAGCCGCAGCATTAGTCGCTGGAAATACAGTGATCGCCAAACCAGCTGAGCAAACCAGTTTAATTGCAAAACGTGCTCTGGAATTAATGACATCGGTAGGCTTACCTGAAGATACGGTCAACATAGTCATCGCCGATGGCCCCGATGTTGGCGATGTACTTTTACCAGACGAGCGCATTCAATGCGTTATGTTCACGGGTTCAACACAAACAGGCTCGATAATATCCCACATATTAGCTGCTCGTGGCACTGAACAGGTTCCATTGATTGCAGAAACGGGCGGTCAGAACTGCATGATTGTGGATTCAACCGCGCTTCCTGAGCAAGTGGTAGATGACGTTGTTACCTCGGGTTTCCAAAGTGCAGGTCAACGTTGTTCGGCTATGCGTGTATTATTTGTACAAGAAGACATCGCTGATGTGGTTAGCGAAATGATTGTAGGCGCTATGAAAGAGTTATCACTCGGTGATCCTTCTTTATTATCAACAGATATTGGTCCGGTTATTGATAAAAAAGCATTAAAAGCACTCAATGATCATGTCGAATATATGCAAGAACATGGAAAATTATTACATAAATGCGAGTTGCCTAAAGACGACGGTAACTTCTTCGCACCACATTTTTTTGAAATAGATAATATTGATATATTGAAAAAAGAAGTCTTCGGACCTTGTGTACATTTGATCCGTTTCAAAGGCAAAGAAATAGACAAAGTTATACAGCAAATCAATGGCACAGGTTTTGGTTTGACGATGGGTGTGCATTCCCGTATTGAGGAGAGGGCTTATGAGTTGGCTCGCCTTTCCAGAGCAGGTAACGTATACATTAACCGCAACATGATTGGCGCAATCGTTGGTGTTCAGCCATTCGGTGGACGTGGATTGTCAGGCACTGGCCCTAAAGCCGGTGGTCCGAACTATTTACCACGTTTGATGAAAGAAAGAGCGACGCCAAAAGTGGCATCACAAGTTGAAAATTACGCTGACGATAAAGCAATTCAGAGTGATGCAACTGCGGTAACTGAAGCTAATAATCTAATGGATTCGGCAATCGCTGTCGAAAACCAATGGCGCTTAACACCATTAAATGACCGCATCTCGTTTGTACGTCAATTATTGGCAAAGATTGCTAATGTAGAAATTGTTGAAGAGCTTGCAGAAGATTTAAATAAAACATTGGCAACAGCTAGAACACAGCTGATTGCTATTGAGCGAAGATTGCGTAAGCCCGTCATCTTGCCTGGCCCTACGGGTGAATCTAACACCTTGCATTTGGAGCCTCGAGGCGTATTGGTGTGTTTCGCCGATAAAGACGTTACCTTTGAATATTGGATGCTATCGATTGTCACTGCACTAGCAACAGGTAATTTAGTTATTTCAGTAGTCTCAGACTTGTTCTATGAAGAAGCCCTGACATTTAAAGAAAAATTAGCGAGTACAGGTGCGCCAAAGTCAGTTTTCCAAGTGGCGAACTTATGTCACCTTGAAGCTTTATTGATGAACAAAGGTCTGTCCGGCGTTGTAGTTGACAGCCGTACGGACCGAAGTGCCTATATTTCTGCAAAACTAGCCGAGAGACAAGGTGCAATATTACCGGTGATTACTGCTGAGTATAACGATAACTTGATCCAACGATTGGTGACTGAAAAAACAATCAGTATCGATACCACTGCATCCGGCGGCAATACGTCGTTGATGACATTGGTTGAAGATGACGATTAAAAAGTAGAATGAATGACTTGAGCAGGGTAAAACCTGCTCAATATTTTTGTTTGAAAGTATCCTTAACGAGTGAGCCAGCTTAGTGTAAGCCTTTGTGTGCTGGCATGGATAACTTGGTTACTATAGCGATAGCACGAACGGTAAATGCCACGACACAGCCAAGGCCTATTGCATAGAAACCAATAATACCCAGTACGTTGAAACAAATACAATAAGCTATGGCGCCGCACAATGACGCAGTAATATAAATTTCCTTTTGAAACACCACAGGTACATCATTCAGAATAACATCGCGAATGATCCCGCCTAAACAGGCGCTAAATACACCCATTATAACCGCAACAGGAATTTCAGCTCCTAAGCTCAATGCTTTTTCAGCTCCCAAAACACTGAACAATGCCATACCTAAAGCATCAGCCCATAACAACGCGTTTGATTTACGAGATATTTGCTGAGTAGCAAAATAGGTGATGACTGCAAAAACGCTGCAGATAACCACATAATACCAATCGACTAACCAAAAGACGGGTACGTCCAATATAACGTCGCGCAAAGTGCCCCCGCCAATACCAGTGACGTTGCCGATAAAAACAAAACCTACCCAGTCCATTTTTTTCTTAGCTGCCAACAATGCACCTGAAACCGCAAACGCGGCAGTACCGGCAATATTAATGACGAGCAAAAACGTTAGCATTGTATCAACCTTTTATGTGTCGGTTATTTTGGATAAACTCGGCTGCGCAGGCATTGCATGATTTACTGTATGTGATTGAATTGACCTCTTTTCGCTCAAATAGCCCTAGTATAGACACAATGGTAACACTAATTAATGCCAACAGCGTTGCAGGTGTGAACCATCGCATTGGCTCGCTGCGCTGTTTTTATTATCCGCCTTTCTAGCTCAGTAAATGAAGCCGCTAAGTTTGATGAAAATTGTACAATTGAATGAGAAGCAAAAAGAGCAATAAAAAAATAAAATCAAAAAGCGCATAATGCCTTGAGTGTTAAAAAAGGATTGACAGATTTTAGGTGCTCCACTCGTATTCTACAATACCATATTGCATAGTTTTATCTCTTCTTGGTCTCTATACCTCTGAGTTCTATTTTGCAGCTCAAATGTTGAAAGGTTTGCGAACAAAAGCATTCAGCGATATGGTACAAGGATATCCGAAAGTAACCTTTATTGGCAAGTTGAGACCATGGAAATTGAATTAAAACTCGTTGCAGACCAAGACGCACTGACCAGTTTTGAACACACGCTGTTACCAAAGTTAAAAGGTAAGGTAAAGCGCAGTTCTTTTGATGTATTAAATGATTATTACGACACGCCTGAACAATTTTTAGGCAAGCGAAAAATGGGTTTTCGTATTCGCCGAATTAATGATCATATTGAACAGACAATAAAAACCGAAGGTAAAGTGGAAGGTGGGTTGCATCAGCGCCCAGAATACAATGTAAATTTAGATAAAGCTCATCCAGATTTAGAGAAGTTTGACTCTGAAATTTGGGCCAGTGATATTAATGTTCAAGACATCAATCGACTGTTACAAGTGCAATTTTCAACCTGTTTCCATCGCGTCACTTTTGATATCGTGGATGGTGAAAATCACATTGAATTAGTCTTTGATAGTGGTGAAGTTAAACATAAAAAGGGAAAGTTACCGATTGGTGAAATCGAGATTGAATTAAAATCCGGTGTGCCCTCGGCATTATTTGATTTGGCCGATGAAATAAGTAAAGTCACTCCTGTTCGGTTAAGTAATGTGACTAAAGCTGCGCGCGGCTATCAATTAATAAATGGTACTGTTTTGGACTCATTCGAGCTTCCAATGGTTTTAGATTTAGATGCTGAAGACACAACGGAAGATGGCCTCTGTAAGGCAATTGAACGTGCGCTGTCGCATTGGCAGCATCATGAGTATGTATATTTGCAATCTGGTTATACTGGCGCGTTGAAAGAAATCGCACAAAGCGTTCGATTGCTGCTACAAGGTGTGTCTTTGTATTTGCCTGTGCTCCAATGTCAGGAATTACTTAACTTGCATAAGCAACTTCTTGTTTTGTCTGAGCGATGGTCTTGGCAAGATGATTTACAATGCATTCGTAAATTGCGTTCCAATAAAGGCCCATTCAGTCGCAGGATACCAAAGCATCAAACATTGATGAGTTACCTCAATGGCCGCCGCGAAGGTCTCTTAACAGTGCAATCTCCAGAGCAATTATTAGTTTCCATGGAAAGTAGTCAAGTGCAACTGGGAGCGTCAAGATTGCTCATCGAAAAGCCATGGAGAGCGCAAGCAACAGGGCATCTAATTCCAGTGTCGAAACATGCCAAAGGTTGGCTGTCACAAGGTTGGCAGACTGTGATGCAAAGTTTTCCATCAAAAGTCGAGATGGATTACACCAAGTACATTGCTCTTGAAGTACTATTGCGCCAAACGCTAATTAATGGCTTCCTGTTAGCTGATTTATTTGCCGAGAGTAAAGGTAAATTTAGAGCACCTTGGTTGGATTTAGTTAAAGGCATAGATGAGGTCAAAGCGCTTTTGTTTTTGCGAAATGTTCTGAAGGAGATTGATATTGAAGATGCAGAAGATCTTAACGATTGGATTGATGACAAGTTAAGTAGTGTTATTAATGTGATGGAAATGAGCCGCAAAGTAGCGATGAACGCGGAGGTCTATTGGTAATATCATGATCCAGCATTTAATTTCGATATTGTTCTTGAATTACACTTGATATCTAACAATATCGATCCCAATAACAAAGAGGCATGTACTATTAAACAAGCGCCCTATTTGTTGATTAGAATGAAGGGGGTGTCGGAAGCTAATTTGGCTCTGAAGGAATAATAGTTCTGCGTTTTAATCAGTAAAATCAGTTAATCGATTTAACTGATTAAGCGAATCGATTTTATTCAATTTATTTATTTTCGGAAAACGCTTATCTTTGTATTAAGCAAAACGGTAAACGTTTTATTAAAAATGATTAATTAAGCATTCTTTAAACACAATTTCAAAAGGAACCAAACAATGACTATGATAAACAAATCAATTCCAGAATTTTCGGTAGAAGCTTTCCATGATGGTGAGTTCAAAACTATCACTAACGAAGATGTAAAAGGAAAATGGTCTATCTTTGTATTCTACCCAGCAGATTTCACATTCGTGTGCCCAACAGAATTAGAAGACATGGCTAAAAAGCATGACGAATTATTGGCACTTGGTGTTGAAGTTTATTCTGTATCAACTGACTCTCATTTCGTGCACAAAGCATGGCATGACACAAGTGAAGCGATTGGTAAAATTAAGTATCCAATGCTTGCGGACTCAACTGGATCGATGACTCGTGCATTTGATATCATGATTGAAGAAGATGGCCGCGCTTTACGTGGTACGTTCTTAGCTAATCCAGATGGCATCATTAAAGTTGAAGAAGTTCATGACCTAGGTATCGGTCGTTCGGCGGCTGACATGCTTCGCAAAGTGAAAGCAGCTCAATATGTTGCTAATAACGACGGTGAAGTTTGCCCAGCAGCTTGGGAAGAAGGTCAACCGACATTAACGCCAAGCCTTGATCTTGTTGGTAAAATCTAAGCTTAGTTAGAAAACAAGTTTGGGGAGCGCTCGCTCCCCAATATTCAGCCTGAGTCATGAGCGATACACAAAAGACGCAAAAGGTATAACGACTGCTTTTAGAGAAGCCTACATGCTTGAAACCCAAATATTGACAACAAGAACTTGAAAGCAGAGGCTTTCACCCTTTATTTATTCCAACTATCAAGCTGAAACCGATAGGGTTCATTAACTGAGCTGGGTTTAGTGCAACCTACTTTTGATGATTTACCCACTAAGTAAATGGTGAAGCCCTTTGCTACAACCCATTTAGAGTGAAAGGAAAAAACAATGTTAACTCCCGATATATTAAAAGCTTTAGCGCAATACACGAAAGATATGCAACACAACGTCACTTTAGTTTTACAAACTGGTGAGCATACGAAGCGAGCAGAACTCAAAGAAATGCTAAGCCAATTTGCGTCCATATCAGAAAAAATTACACTTCAAGAGCGAGATGACTCAGGGCGTTTTCGCAGCGCAGTAAGCTTTGGTTTAGAAGTCAACGATAAGCCAACCGGCATCACTTTTTCTGGCGTTCCAGGCGGACATGAATTTAATTCGTTTGTCTTAGCAGTCCTACAAGCAGGTGGTGTAAAACTGAAGCTTGATGAAAGTGTGCAAAATATGATCAAGAAAGTGGTCAATCCGCTTAAGTTTCAGGTTTATATTAGCTTAAGTTGCCATGCATGCCCAGACGTCGTCCAAGCAATGAATCAATTTGCTTTGCTGAATGAGAATATTGAGTCTGAAATGATAGATGGTAGTGTTTATCCAGATTTGGTCGAACAAAATGGTATCCAAGGCGTACCCACTGTTTTTATGAATGGTAAAGTATTTGCAACAGGTCAAATAGACACAGCAAAACTGATCGATAAGTTGACGCAGTCTCAACCGGAAATGTTGCAAGCAAACGACAGTGTCGAGCAGCTTCCATTGCAAGACGTAACCGTTATTGGTGGCGGTCCTGCAGGAGTCGCTGCTGCTATTTATTCTGCGCGTAAAGGCTTGAAAGTCACCATAATTGCCGATCGTTTTGGTGGTCAAGTGAAAGACACCATGGGAATCGAAAACTTGATTTCAGTGTCGAAAACAACGGGCCCTCAGCTAACAACGTCATTGATGGACCATTTGAATGACTATGAAGTAACAATACGTGAGCATTTCCGTGTTGATAAAATTGAAAAAGGTGACATCAAAAAGCTGACATTAACGTCGGGTGAAGTGATTGATACCAAAACCATTATTATCGCTACTGGCGCTAACTGGAGAGAGCTAGGTGTGCCGGGCGAAAAAGAGAATATTGGTAATGGTGTTGCCTACTGCCCGCATTGTGATGGTCCTTTTTATAAGGGTAAAGACGTTGCTGTTATTGGCGGCGGTAACTCAGGGGTTGAAGCCGCGCTGGATTTATCCGGCATTGTAAAATCGGTCACAGTATTTGAGTTCATGCCAGAATTGAAGGCAGACCAAGTGTTAATTGATCAAGTAAATGCAAGAGACAACATCAAAATCATTAAAAATGCGGCTACCAAAGAAATTCATGCCAAAGATGGCAAGGTTAATGCGATTGAATATATTGACCGAGCAACCAACGAAGCTCATATGCAAACGTTGCAAGGCGTATTTGTACAAATTGGTTTAGTGCCTAATAGTTCGGTACTCAAAGGTGTTGTTGATTTAACTAAGCATGGCGAAGTGATTATTAATGAAAAGAGCCAAACCAGTGAAGCGGGTATTTATGCTTGTGGAGACGTTACAACCGTACCTTATAAACAGATCGTGATTGCAATGGGTGAAGGTGCGAAAGCGTCGTTGGCTGCTTATGATTACATCTTAATGAGTAAGCCGATTAAGAAAGCGGAGTCTGTAGCAGCGTAGTACCACTGCTTGGGTAAGTTGACTAGCTAGATTAGGAGGGCGCTTTCAATAAATAAAGCGCCCTTTTTTTGTCTAAAAGTTATCTAGGTAATTATCTGGAATGGTCTCTATTTTTGCAACACCAGACGCGATTGCTGCTTTTGCAACTGCTGTTGCAATGCGCTTGCAAAGTCTAGGGTCCATCGGCTTAGGAATAATATAATGCTTACCGAATGTGAGTGACTTTGATTGGCTAGCAATCAATACCTTCTCAGGCACTGGTTCTTTCGAAATACTTCTCAATGCTTCAACCGCTGCTACTTTCATTTCATCATTAATCACAGATGCTCTCACATCCAAAGCACCTCTAAAAATAAATGGAAAACAAAGAACATTGTTAACCTGATTTGGATAATCAGAACGTCCGGTCGCCATAATTAAATCATCGCGTACAGCGTGTGCTAACTCAGGTTTAATTTCAGGGTCAGGGTTGGAGCAAGCAAATACAACTGGATTGGGTGCCATCAATTTTAGCGCTTCTGGCGGCAGAAGATCAGGTCCACTAAGACCTAAAAAGACATCAGCACCCTCCAACACATCTTCTAATGTGCGTTTGTCGGTATTATTAGCAAACAACGCTTTGTGCGGTGTTAATTCTTCTCTTCTTGTATGAATGACGCCTTTGCGGTCCAGCATATAGATTTTTTCACGCATAGCGCCACATTTAATGAGTAATTCCATG
Organism: Glaciecola sp.; assembly: GCA_034112105.1. GTDB lineage: Bacteria > Pseudomonadota > Gammaproteobacteria > Enterobacterales > Alteromonadaceae > Glaciecola. The sequence goes on from JAWUVZ010000070.1 coordinate 16,435, forward strand.
CATGCGACCGCCGCTGCGCCAGCACCCAAGCAAACAAAGATAGCTTCGTCTATTTTTTTGCCTTGAATTTCGAGTGCGTTCAACATACCTGCAGCGGTTACGATCGCGGTGCCATGCTGGTCGTCGTGAAATACAGGGATTTTACAGCGCTTTATTAGCTCTTGTTCAATTTCAAAACATTCCGGCGCTTTTATATCTTCTAAATTAATTCCACCAAAGGTGTCAGCGATATTAGCGACGGTGTTAATAAATTCTTCTGTGGTGCGGTGTTTCACCTCGATGTCAATTGAATCAATTCCCGCAAAATGCTTAAACAATAGTGCCTTGCCTTCCATTACAGGCTTGGAGGCGAGTGGGCCTAAGTTACCCAGGCCAAGAATAGCTGTCCCATTGGTGATGACAGCAACTAAGTTGCCTTTAGCTGTATATTTATAGGCCGCGTTCGGGTCTGCAGCAATCTCTCGCACGGGCTCTGCAACACCAGGACTATATGCGAGTGCTAGGTCAGTAACAGTATCAGCAGGGGTCGTTAGCTCAACACTAATTTTGCCGGGTTTAGGAAATTCGTGATAATCGAGCGCTTGTTGGCGAAAATCTGGCATGTTGGTCAGGGTCCTTTCGAATATGTTTGTGATACTGTTTTGGTAAGTTTTCAAAGTGACTTACAAGAAAAGTGAGAATACTGTGCAAATGTAGCACATATCGATAGAAAGTGAAGGATACTAGAAGTATTAAGCTATATTAAAATGCAACTGGTAAGACCATGATTTCGTGTGAATAATATTCATTTTATTGGGTGTTATAACGTACATCATATAATGAATATTTATGTATTTAGCAATTAATATATGAATCTTTATATACTTAAGACGTTGACTAAGGTTGCCTGTGGAACGCGAGGCACAACTGAGGCCGTGTTTAAGACATGGCGGATAAGTTATTGTTTTGTCGATTAATAGGCATAAAAAAAGAGCGCATTGCGCTCTTTCGAATTTTTTAAACCAAGCCTGCTCGATGAGACTTACTTTGAATTAAGTGCACCAAAACGTTTCTTAAACTTATCAACACGACCACCGGTATCAGCTGTACGCTGCTTACCAGTATAGAATGGATGGCATAACGAACATACGTCCAAGTTGATGTCTTTAGCAAGTGTAGAACGGATGTTAATTACGCTACCGCATGAACAAGTTGCTTTGATTTCGTTATACTTAGGATGAATACCGTCTTTCATTGGAATACCTTATTTGTATTTAGGCCGTCTCGCTATACAACCCGAAGTCGCACACCAAACGAAATTGATTAAAAAGCAGCTGAATATTCAACTACTGAAATTTGGACGCGTATAATAATTGAGTTACGCACCTTAATCAAGAAATAACTAATGAATTACTGTTAAAACTAACAGATGTGTAACAATTTATCAGCCTAATAATTATGTGAACCACATCGGCATAAAAATACTTCGTAGTTGCTCTGCAAAGGTTGATATCATGGTGTCAGAAAATAGTTATCTAACACTGGCAAAAACTAACGCTACTAATAAGAAAAGAGGTTTCATTGCAAGTTATTCAAGTGGCCATTGCGGTGCCCATGTCACAATTGTTTGATTATAAAATTGACAATGCTATTGCAACTGAGTCTGCGATGAATGAATTATCGCAGAATGAATTAGCGTCGGGTGGAGCTTCAGCAGCAGCTCGTTCAGGTAATAATGGATTGGTTGGTTGCCGGGTCTTAGTGCCTTTTGGCCCTCGTAAATGCGTTGGTATTGTATTGTGTGTGGATGTCGAATCTGACTATGAAATATCCAAACTTAAATCGGTCATTGAAATACTCGATAGCTCGCCAGTTTGCTCTGATCAGATGTTGACCTTAGGTCAGTGGATGAGTGAGTATTATCACTACCCGATTGGCGAAGTGCTACATACGTTACTACCAGCATCGCTAAGAAAGCAGCAAAGTGGCAAGACTAAAGCAGCCGTTGCCACTCAATCTTATTTGCAACTCGATGCGGCGACTAAAGCGCATGATGAGGTAGATGAACTGCTTGCTCGTTCAGTTAAACAATTTAATTTGTATCGTTTACTTGAAAAGAGTGCGCAGCCATTATCAGCTATTAAGCAACAGTTTAGTGCTGCCATTATTAAAGCGCTGATAGACAAGTTGTTGATTGAAAAGATCGACATAGTTGAAAAGCCCGATGAGTGGACAACACAACTTTCAATATCTGAAAAGCCGCTTCCCAATGTTGAACAAGCAATGGCGATTTCTACTATTAATCTCGCTAATGGTTTCGACACCATGTTAATCGAAGGTGTCACTGGCAGTGGCAAAACGGAAGTATATCTGCAAATCATTGAACCGTTATTGGCGGCGGGCAAACAAGTCTTAATTTTGGTTCCTGAAATTGGCTTAACACCGCAAACCGTTGGGCGTTTCGAACAACGTTTTGGGATAAGGGTTGGTACATTGCATTCTAATTTGAATGATACACAGAGATTGCAAGTGTGGCAGCAAGCTAAAGATGGCAGTTTAGGTATCATCATAGGCACGCGCTCCTCTATTTTTACAGAAATGAAAAATCCTGGAATGATCATTGTGGATGAGGAGCATGATGAGTCTTTTAAGCAGCAAGATAATTTGAAATATCATGCTAGGGATATAGCTGTTTATCGTGCTAAACAGTTAAATATCCCTCTGGTACTGGGCAGTGCGACCCCATCACTGGAAAGTTTGCACAATGCATTAGAAAAGAAATATCGACATATTCTATTACCCAACCGAGCTGGCAGTGCCGCAATGCCGGCGCAACGCTTGATGAATATTAAGGGCCAGCCTATGCAATACGGTATTGCTCAAGGAATGCTCGATAAAATGCAATTACAACTGGATGCAGGCAATCAAGTTATGGTGTTTGTAAATCGGCGTGGATATGCTCCTGCTTTACTTTGCCATCAGTGCGGGCATGTCGAGAATTGTGCTCGTTGCGATAATCCGATGACGGTGCATAAAAGTGCAAACAATTTGCAATGTCATCGCTGCGCTGATAGCCGTCACTTACCAAAAGTGTGTGCCGAATGCGGACACAATGAGTTAGACACATTTGGTATTGGTACAGAACAATTGCAACAAGGGTTGGAAATACTGTTTCCAGATTATGCTACCGTGCGTGTCGATAGTGACACCGTCCGTGGCAAGGGGAAACTCAGCAAGTTACTACAAGAAATTAATCAGAAAAAGTATCAAATTCTTGTTGGCACTCAAATTTTATCGAAAGGGCATCATTTTCCTGATGTGACACTCGTTCTTATTTTGAATGTCGATAGCGCTCTGTTTAGCGCTGACTTTAGAGCGCCAGAAAAACTAGCTCAACTCATTACTCAGTTATCTGGTAGAGCTGGTCGCAGCGATAAAGCAGGAGAAATGTGGTTACAAACGCATTGCCCAGAGCATCCCTTGTTGCAAGACCTCATCAATAATGGTTTTTCTGACTTTGCTAGATACGCATTGCTGGAGCGCAAACATGCCGCTTTGCCTCCACACGAACATCAGATTTGTATCCGCAGCGAGTCGCATCACAAACATTTGTCGGTGCACTTTCTGCAATTGTGTGCGCAAATATTCACCCAATTTAAACATGCGAAAGTGTTGGGACCGTTTCCGGCATTTATTGAAAAGAAGCAAGGACGCTATCGAAATCTGTTGATAATTCAATCGGCTTCACGAAAGTATTTACAACAAGCAACTGAGCAAGCTAATAAAGCGTTATCTGAAATGCCGATAAGTAAACAGGTCCGTTGGAGTATTGACGTATCACCTATCGATTTTAGTTAAATAAAGTATAATAATTTAGCTTTTTTTATAGTAAAACTTTGTATAGTCTTGCACCGAATTCGACTCTAATAAAAAAGTAATAAAGAAAATTATGGCGCAAAGAGATTACGTGGCGCGCAGCCAGAAGAAAAGACAAGCTCCCAAAAAGAGAAAGCGATCTACCCAATCGGTCGCTTGGTTCAAAGTTGCGCTCGCGATTTTAGTGGTAAGCGGGTTTGTGGCGGTGTTATGGTATTTAAAAGATGCTGGTGATAATGATGCTAGTAATACGCTACAAAATGAACAAAACGCGACGACCAGCAACACTGTAACTGATAATAAATCAATCACTAGCAATGTGTCCGCGAGATCAGTTGAAGATGAAAGAGATCCACTGCCAGTGCTTGGGGAAGAGCAGTGGGAATTTATTGAAGGCTTACCCGCATATTCAGTAGAAGTAGAGGTAGATGAATTACCAAATTCAGACCGTCGCTATTTAATGCAGTGCGGGTCTTTTCGAAAGCAATCGCAAGCGCAAGAATTAAAAGCCACTATCGCATTTCAAGGACTGGAATCGCAAGTGCTCGAGAGTAAAGGTTCAAAAGGAATTTGGTATCGTGTCGTCCTTGGGCCTTACGAGACTAAGCGCGACGCAGAACGAGAGCGCCATTCATTGAGAGCCGCTAGGGTTAATCGTTGCCAAATTTGGAATTGGGATTAAGCGCAGTGGACGGATAAAAAGCATAAACTGTCAATGGAGCAACAAAACCAGACTTGAAATAGTTCGAACGCCCCCCATTTCTTCTTGACGCAACGAAATTAGACGGTATTAAGTAGGAGTTTACATGACAACGATCGTATCAGTTCGTCGAGGCAATCAAGTTGTGATTGCAGGTGATGGCCAAGTTTCACTTGGTAATACCGTTATGAAGGGAAATGCACGTAAAGTCAGACGGCTCTACAATAACAAAGTATTGGCCGGATTCGCAGGTGGAACCGCCGATGCTTTTACGTTGTTCGAACGATTTGAATCCAAACTTGAGATGCATCAAGGTCACCTTACTAAGGCTGCCGTTGAATTAGCCAAAGATTGGCGAAGCGATCGTATGCTTCGAAAATTAGAAGCGTTATTGGCTGTTGCTGATCACAGTGGTTCTTTGATCATCACAGGAAACGGCGATGTTATTCAGCCTGAAGAAGACCTCATAGCGATTGGCTCAGGTGGTCCATTTGCCCAAGCAGCGGCAACCGCCCTGTTTGCTAACACTGATTTAAGCGCACAACAAATTGCTCAAAAAAGCTTAACCATAGCAGGCAATATTTGCGTATTCACCAATCAAAATCAGACAATCGAAACACTGGATTATTAACTCTATTTTTTAAATTAAGTTGTTCTAATGCCTTAACATAGGCCTTGTTGAGCGAGCTAATCAAAGGTAATCAGACTATGTCAGAAATGACTCCCAGAGAAATTGTACATGCCTTAGATAAGCATATTATTGGGCAATCAAATGCTAAGAAAGCGGTATCCATAGCACTCAGAAATCGCTGGCGCCGAATGCAACTTGAGCCAGAACTGCGGCAAGAAGTTACACCAAAAAATATTTTGATGATTGGGCCTACAGGTGTGGGGAAAACCGAGATAGCGCGTCGCTTAGCAAAGTTAGCCAATGCGCCGTTTATTAAAGTCGAGGCAACTAAATTTACTGAAGTAGGTTACGTTGGTAAAGAAGTTGAAAGTATTATTCGTGACCTCGCTGATATTGCCGTCAAAATGACTAAAGAAGACGCAGCTAAAAAAGTAAAATATAGAGCAGAGGAAGCGGCTGAAGAAAGAATTTTAGATATTCTAATTCCACCTGCGCAAAGCGCATCGGGTGAGCGAGAAGAAATTCAGGATAAAGGCACTCGTCAGGTTTTTCGTAAAAAATTACGTGAAGGCCAATTGGATGACAAAGAGATTGAATTAGATGTCGCTCTTCCGCAGGTTGGCGTTGAAATTATGGCGCCTCCAGGAATGGAAGAAATGACTAACCAGCTGCAAGGTATGTTTCAAAACCTGTCAGGTGAGAAGAGCAAAAAGAAGAAAAAACTAAAAATAAAAGATGCCTTTAAGTTATTGATTGAAGAGGAATCGAGCAAATTAATTAATCAGCAAGATTTAAAAGAAGAGGCCATTGAATCGTTAGAACAAAATGGTATTGTGTTCATTGATGAAATTGATAAAATTTGCAAGGGAGAAGGAACGCAATCTGGCGGTGTATCCAGGGAGGGTGTTCAGCGTGATCTCTTGCCTCTAGTTGAAGGTTCGACTGTGTCGACTAAATACGGCATGGTAAAAACTGATCATATTTTATTTATAGCCTCAGGGGCCTTTCAAATGGCGAAACCATCTGACTTGATCCCAGAGTTACAAGGTCGACTTCCTATTCGTGTAGAGTTGTCCGCTCTGCGCGTAGAAGATTTCGTGCGAATTTTAACAGAGCCAGACGCATCACTGACGCTTCAGTATAAAGCCTTATTAAAAACGGAAGGCGTTGATATCAGTTTTGTTGAATCGGGTATTCAGCGAATTGCAGAAGTAGCTTGGCAGGTAAATGAAAAAACGGAAAATATCGGAGCAAGACGTTTATATACTGTGTTAGAGCGGTTAATGGAAGAAATTTCATTTGAAGCGTCTGATAGGTCAGGTGAATCACTAGTTATTGACAGTGATTACGTGAATCATCATTTAGAAACGTTAGCAGATAACGAAGACTTAAGTCGATTTATACTGTAATATGAAATTTAAGGAGTAAGTATTAGCTTTTATACTTTTCTAGTTACAAGTTTTAACAGGTAACTTAGTGTTGTAAAACGCAATGAAGTGGCTTTTAGCAAAGCCTATTGCAAGAGTTTTTTGGCAGCGCTATTGGTCTAGTCAACCGCAGCGTATAGATGCGTTTTTAATATTTGATTCAAACCCCATTAGCCTTTCGTTACTGGGGTTTTGTTATTCTAGACGGTTAAGTTTTGCGATCAATGTTACAAATTCTGTTTTTTTGAGTATATAAAGCAATCAGGTTACTAGCAGTCAACGCTGCCTTCGAGGGCCACGTTTTTTCCTTTGGACTTATCTAAGTTTAGCTTTATAGTTAGGGTCACGGCCTTTACGTGTTTTTTACCAACTAATCTCTGTCATGCCCAGTGAAGCAGGAATCAAGTAAATAAAGAATCAAGTAAATAAGGAATAAGGTAAATAAGGAACATAGGCCAGTCTTTAAGATAGCCTATGCTTTACCATCCTTGGTAGTTTACATATCTGTTTCCTGACAGACGCATTTAGAATAAATGACTTTGCGGATTCGAGCTACTGACCTTTCAACTAGTTCGCCTCCATCTACAAGAAAAACGGGTCTATCGTCTTGCCGTCACGGCAAATCAAAGGATAATATAGACACACCTATTTATCGTTATTATTTTCATATGAATTATAAGGAGCGGGTTATTTCCTTCTTCCCCATTGGCCGACAATTCTTCAGTAGCATTATTATTCTGGCAATAATTTTTGTGCACGCATCCGCTTCTGCAAAATGGGAAATTAAATCTGCAGACCAAAATAAAGGCGCTGACAGTCAAGTTGTCGATAATATCCAACTTCATTTAGCGGGTCTGAATTTTCCAGAAAATGACGACGAGTTAGCGCAATTCGAAAAACAGACGAGAGTCAAAATCACTGCGGCAATTCGCGCATACTCCTACTATCAGGCAACTATTGAAATTAAAAATTTCAACAAAAAATCATTTGATAACGAGGGTGTCCAAATCATACTAACGCTGGGTCCAAAGCTTATCGTTAAAGATGTCACGATAGAATATGATGAGTTGGCGGCGCAACAAGCGTATTTTCCAACTGAGTTAAAAGATATTATTAATTCGTTGAGAACGTTTAAAGGAAAGACTTTAGATCAATCACACTATGATGGGCTGAAAACCAGAATTCAATCTTTCTCACTGATATTCGGTTATTTCGATTTCGTACTCGATAAAACAGAAGTACAAGTTAGTTTGGCTGAAAATCAGGCAAACATTCATTGGAAATTTAACTTTGGTTCACGTTATCGCTTTGGGAGTCTTGAATATATTGCTGAAAGCAGAGGTATGGAACTTGTTGAAGCCGTAAAGCTATTTTCAGAAAGTGAGTATTTTGATCAACAAAAAATTAGTGAATTTATGCAGTTAATTCGCCAAACTGGCTACTATGAAAATGTGATCGTTAGAGCAAATATTAATGCAATGAATAGTGAGCAGCGTATAGGTAAAATAGTGCCTATTGAAGTTCTTTTGACGGCTAAACCCAAAGATACCTATCAATTCGGTATTGGTGCATCGACAGATTCGGGGCCTAGGCTAACTGCCAATTGGAATCGACCTTGGGTAAATTTACGTGGCCATAGCTTGTCGTCTGAACTTTATATTTCAGGGCCCAAAAAGAATGTCGCGTTGGGCTATACGATCCCAATGGCAAACCCGTTGAATGATTTTTTTAAACTTCAAATGGGTTATCAAGAAGTGAATGAAGAGCAGCGAGATAGTCAAACATATACCCTAGCTGCCCAGCGTCAATTGGGAGCTAAGAACAAGGATGAATGGGATAAAATAATCTTTCTTCGGTATGAATATGAGAACTTTATTCAAGGTATTGACGAAGAACAATCCACACAACTTTTACTGCCGGGATTCACCTTCAATCGTGTCAGAAAAGACGGTGAATTATTTGTGAATTGGGGCGATCGTCAGCAATTGACTGTTGAGGCTGCTTCGGACCGCGTGATATCAGATGTAAATTTCTTACGCGTTATAGCGCGAACTAAATGGATAAGATCATTTGGCAAGCATCGGTATATCGTGCGCGGTGATGTTGGTGCTATTGTCACAAACGATTTTGAACAGGTACCTTCAAGCCTACGATTCTTTGTAGGTGGTGACCAAAGTGTGCGTGGTTTTGCTTTAAATGAAGTCAGTGAAGAGCGAATTGATGAAACAACAGGACAACCTGAACTCATTGGTGCACAATTTTTAGTCGTTGCCAGCACGGAGTATGCGTATCAAGTTAGCAATGATTGGCGCGCTGCTGTTTTTGTTGATGTAGGTAGTGCAAGTAATGAGATTGACAAGTCACCTATTTATGGGGCTGGATTCGGTGTGCATTGGTTATCGCCTATCGGTACGATTAGACTTTATTTTGCTAGAGGATTTAGTGACAAGGAAAATACCAAGCGACTTCACTTTTCTATAGGGCCTGGGATTTAATATGTCGAACTCTACTATTTTAAATAGAACTATCAAAATAGCATCTTGGTCTCTGTTAGGCGCTGCCTTGTTGACTATATTCATTCTGAGTGTTGCTCTGTCGAGCATTGGCACACAATGGGCGATTAATTATGTTAATGAGGGTGACTTTGGTGTTGAGATTGAATATAAAAAAGGGAGCTTTTACTCCCAAGTAGAAGTCAACCAAATCCGAGTTAAGCAACCTGGTGTAGATGTGGGGTTTAATGACTTATCTCTTGATGTCGGGCTAAGTTGCCTTTTTGCTGGAGAAGTGTGCATTAACAAAGTTCGACTAAACCGTGTAATTGTTGCACTTGATGATATACCAGCACAGAACGAGTTCGTCGAGGTCACAGAAAGTAAGCTTATTGAGTTACCTTTTATACTCCGCCTGAGTGAATTAAGCATTGGTGAGATAGTCGTTTCTCAATATAACGTTGAGGTGGTTAAGTTAAAAGACTTACTTTTGGCTTTGTCTTTTCATAAACAGTTGGATATATCACAGTTAAACGCAAGCTCATTATCCATTCAATTACCTAAAGTGGTGGAATCTGAGCTCACTCAAACGATGGTTAATTCTGAGAGTAAAACGCGGCCTCGGGAGTGGTTAAGTACATTAGTAAACTACCAATATAAACCAATTGAAATACCCGAGGTTTATATTCCAATTGAATTGACACTCAACAATGCGATGCTTGGCAATATATGCTTGCGCCAGCAAGTTCAAGATGATTTGATAACTACTATTTTTTGCAATGACAGTTTGGCCATTGGATTAAACATACAAAATCAAAAGCTAAATACGACCATAGTGATAGGGAATTTGCAACAAGGAGGAGAGTCGCCCTCTTTCAGACCAACAAATTTAAAACTCAAAACCGCCATAGATTTTGCGAAAAAATTCGAACATAATTTAATGCTAATCGCCCTCAAAGTAGACACACCTATTTCGAGCACTTCTTCTAAATCCCTCAAACTAGACACACCTGTTTTCAATAATTCCACTGGTTTTGAATTTACAAGCCAAGGGGATATTAACAAGATCAATTTGACCTTGACTCATTTGCATACTCAGCAAAAAGTGCTCAAGATTACTTCAGCGCTCGAGTTGTCAAAACCAACATTGCCTTTAAATGTTGATATTAAATTTGAAGAGGTATCGGCGACATTGGCTGATGACTTACAGGATTGGTTTCCCGCGTTGAGTAATGACGTGATATCGCAGTTAAGAGGTGTGTCTTTATTGGAGACTAAAATCGATGGCGACATGCAAGGTTATCGTTTAACCAGCATGTTAAAAATGCAAGAAGTTATGGGTGTTGAAAACGTTGAATTAAATGCATTGTTCAAGCCCATGAGCACAAAACAGGGCGTTCGCTCATTCATTGATATTCAAAAAATCAATCTTAATGGTAGCGTAGGAACACTTGAATATACTGGTAAAGCCATATTGGCGGCCGAAAGTGATGGTCAAAATGAGTTATCTTTCAATGGAAATCTAAAGCTTGAATCTGTTCAGCTAGCAAAACTTGACGTCTCCTTAAAATCTCTTATTTCTGGAGAATTACCGCACTCTATCGTGATAACCGAAACAACCCAATCAGCGGCCGTTAAAGGAGCAAAGTTGAGCGGGACTTGGCAGAATTTACCATTATCTATTATAGCTAATGCGGAACTAGAAAAAAGTGGCAACGTAAAGGTGCAATCTATCGAGTTGACTCAGGGGGATAATCAGATGAATGTGCAAGGTAACCTTTTTTCTACGGAAGCACTTGAATCCATCGCTCAGCTTGGAATCAATTTCCCCGATAAAAGAGGGAGAAATGCCTCTAGTCTAGATTTTTCAATCGATTTAAATGCGCTAAGTGATATTTACCCTGACATAGAGGGGCAGATATATGCGAAAGGCAATATGTCTGGCGCCATTGAAACGCCTAAAATTGTTATGCAAGCGAATGCGAAAGAGCTCAACGCAGCCGGTATTAGCATAGAAAATATGCTAATTGATATCAGTGTCAACATGGCCAATCAACTTGCATCAAAAGCGCAAATATCGGTTTCAAACCTATTTTTCAGTGGACAGAATATTCCGCAGCTAGACCTTCAATTGAGTGGTGATGAAACCGAACAGTCATTGCGACTGAGTATTCCTAAAGGTGAATACATAACAGAACAATTTTTTAAAGGACAGTTGCATGCCGAAAATACCAGTTGGTCAGGCAAGTGGCTAGAGGGAAAGCTGGTTTCTAGCCTAGCGGAGCTTACACTGCAAAATCAACCGGACTTAACTTTGAGCTTAAAACCTTTTAGTTTGTCGCTTGCTCGACATTGTTGGGAAGGTCGCGGTGATCGATTGTGTACAGAGGGTATTAAGGCGACGCAACAGCATGCTAAAACAAAGATTTCACTGGACTACAATGCCATGAATCTGGGGGTAGAAAAGCGATTACCTAACTTTGATATCGAAACATCTGACTTAAATGTAAATATTGATATTGATATTGATTGGCAGCAGAAACAAGGTCTGTATTTTGCCGCTGATGTAGTTTCTGAAAATGTCACGCTTGTTTCAAACGATAACAAAGTAAGTATAGAGAATATCCGAGCTTCAGTAAAAGGAGCTCCAGATGGTATCGATAGTAATTTTAGCTTCGATAGTGCCGAGGCGGGCCAAGTTTCTGTGAATAGTAAATTAGACCTATCAATTAAGCCCTATCAGCATCAAGGAAGTTTAACTATTAGTGACTTCGCAGTATCTTATTTCGCTTCTTTTATTACGGAGGTACAAAAATTAAGTGGTGACATTAACGCGAATATTTCTTTTGATGGTCCTTTAGATAAACCGTTACTAGAGGGCCTGTTATCCATCACAGACGGCGCAGTTGTATTAAAAGAATATCCATTAAGATTAGCCGACTATAATCAAATAGTGACTTTTAAAGGCTCTAAAGCCGACTTTGCGGGACAATTTACGTTAGGCCAGGGTACAGGCAGTATCGATGCCGATGTTGACTTCACCGATGCTTTGATTGCTAATATTATAGTAGCCGGCGATGAGTTGGATATAGCTTATGAAAGTTATCAATTTAAAATATCTCCGGACTTAAACATTAAGCTTTCTCCAGATCTACTGTCGGTTTCAGGTAAAGTTGAAGTGCCATATGCCAGAGTGAAAATTAAATCATTGCCGACCAGCGCAAAATCGCCCACGCAAGATATTATTGTGATTGATGATAAGAAGGTCGTCAAACAAGGACTGCTGCCACTTGATGTTAACGTCAATGTATTAATTGATAAGGCTAAAAAAGGCGAAGTTAAGCTCGATGCATTAGATTTAAAAGCAGAGTTAAGTGGTGATTTGACGGTACAAATTGATACTCAAAATACAAGAGTTAATGGTATCGTTCAGGTCCTCAAAGGTGATTACGAAGCATACTCTCAAGTACTTCAGATAAGGAAAGGCGATATCACTTTCAGTGGTCAGCCCGACGTTCCTGCATTTGATATTGAAGCTATTCGTAACCCGTTAAATACCAAAGATAAAGTCATTGCTGGGATCAGGGTTACTGGAAACGCTCTCAAGCCGTCAGTCGAATTATTTTCGGAACCATCAATGGAACAGGCAAAACAGCTATCATATCTCATTAGTGGTGCAGATAATTTTGGAGCTGGGGGCGATGGTTCAGATTCAAATACCTTGGTTAATGCACTCGTAAGCTTTGGTGTTGGGCGCAGCGAAAACGGTATTGGCAGTCTTGGAAAAAAGTTGGGAGTTAAAGACTTGAACCTGCAAACTGCAGGACAAGGCAGCGACACTCAAGTTCAGCTTTCAGGACAATTGGCGGAGGGTGTCAAAGTTACATATGGTATAGGTGTCTTCGACTCTGTGAGTAAGGTGAGTATTCACTATCAATTACTTCCTGATTTATACATTGAAGCGGTCAGTGGTGCTTACAACACACTTGATTTATATTATCAGATTAGCAGTAAAGACTGAGTATAAGAAAGCCCGGTATTCGGGCTTTATATTTTATTCAACGTCGCTATTTTGTGATTATTTAAAGTTAAATTTTTGAGTAATCACAAACTACGAGGCCATATCATATAGTTCCTTATAATACCTCGCGATTAACGTTGTTCTATTGCTAATATTGAGTTTCCGATAGATGTTCGCGCAGTGAAATTTAACTGTACGTTCACTTATGAATAAATTAGCCGCAATAATTTTATTAGGCAACCCTTCCATAATTTTCATCGCTATTTGCTTTTCACGTTTAGACAGTGTTTGTATTTGAGTCATCATGTTCATATTATAAATTTCCTTATTTCGATGTTTTTTGCTGGTTGGTATTGGTGATATATTGGTGCGTGATATCGCATAATTCACCTTTAATAAAAGCAAGCACAATGTCTGCACTTGCAATGGTTTCTTGGCGATGAGCAATCATAATTTTGGTTATGCTCAATTTACGTAAGTTGTCATTGATAATGTTTTCTGTAGAAGCGTCAAGATGACTTGTTGCTTCGTCCATGAATAACAACTTTGGTTGCTTATAGAGTGCTCGGGCAAGCAATAGACGTTGTTTCTGGCCACCACTTAACGTGCTTCCCATATCTCCGACTAACGTGTTGTATTGCATCGTCATATGCATAATATCGTTGTGTAAGCAGGTTAATTTAGTCACTTCAATAACAAGCTGCAGGTTTGTCGTGTCTGCAAAGTCCGTAATGTTTTCGAGAATTGAGCCACTAAGTAGTTGATCATCTTGCAGCACAGCTGCTAACGCATGTTGATGCCTATTGCCAGCATGAAGTAAGTGGCCGTCGATATAAATTTTTCCTTTCGCACTAGTGCTTAAACCCATTAAGCAGAGCAACAGAGTTGATTTTCCACAACCACTATGACCTGAGATAACGACGCATTTACCGCGTGGAATATTCAAGTTTAAGTGCTTGAAAACAGAGTCTTGAGTTGAGTGATATTGAAACGACAAATCACGCGTTGACAAATGAAATGCACTCTCTACATTGGCTGTTAAGTGTTCTACATTGTTGTTGATTTCATCTTCGAGGTTTGTAAATTTCTCACTTTTACTAAAGACGATGTCGGCCAATCTATCTAAGTGAACTCTGAGCATTTTGAATTCCAGCCAGTGGTTAATCAAACTGTCAGCCGCAGTAATAAATCTAGCTTTGTAACTTATAAAGGCATATAGCATGCCTATCGAAAACAAGTTTATAGTGACCAATTTCGCGGCCAAATAAACGATCATAATATTCTCTAAACCAAATAATATTTTATTAAACACTGAAAAATTTATTTGCCAGCGAGATAGTTTAATTTGTTTATTCATCGCGTTGCTAAGGAGGTTTAGCCATTGAGAGCCGCGTTGTGTAGTTTTATTATTGAGCTTGATCGTTTTTATCGCCCGAACACTTTGCATAAAATGCGTGTTTTCAGAAGCTTGGCTTTGAATAACTTCCATATTTTGGCGTTTCATGGGCTTAAAGAATAACCAGCGCAGGAGCCCGTAAAATATGACTACTAAGCAAACAATGCTGGCCAGTGTGGAAGAATAGAAGAATAAGACAACAAGCATCAATAATGCCATTAATCCATCAATAAGTCCTGAAATGATGCCTGATGTCACAATATGACGAATATTTTGAAGAGAGGAGAACCGACTCACAATATCGCCCAGATGTCGCTTTTGAAAATAATCTACCGGTAGTGAAAGTAGGTGGGTAAAAACACGAGCTGACATATGTATACTAAATTGATTGGAAAAATAAAGCATGACTCTTTCGCGAAGCATCAATGTGACCGTATCTATACATAGTAATAAAACAAAGGCGAGAGCGAGCACATTAAGTAAGGAATTATCGGATTTTACGATGACTTCATCGATAACGGTTTGCATGTAAAGTGGAGCCGCAATGGCAAAGAGTTGAAGCAATAAACTTAATCCAAATAAAATACCTAGCTGGCGTTTAATACCAATGGCACTGCTTAAAAAATGTGTTAATTCGAGCCTTTCGGACGCTTGAGCCTTTTGAAATTTAGTATTTGGTCGCATCTCAATGGCAACGCCGGTAAAAGCCTCACTGACCTGCTGTATACTTAGTTTTATGATGCCTAGGGCGGGATCCGCAATATCACAATATTCTTTGCTGACTTTCTGTAAAACCACAAAGTGTTGAAAGTTCCAATGCAATATACAAGGTGTATTCAATTCTTTAAGTTCTGCGAGTTGCACTTTTAATGCCCGGCATGAAAGACCTAGTAAGTCACCTAGTTGCATGAGTTGAGTTAGATTACTGCCTTGAATTGATATTGGGTTGAGTTGGCGCAACTTATCTAAACTAATATGATTGCCATGGAAGTTAGCGAGCATTGCGACACAAGCCAGACCGCATTCACTTGCTTCAGCTTGCATAACAATATTGAGTCTTTGTTTGGACGAAAATCTCAATATATCGCTGACTTTTGTGTGTTCGATTTTTCTAGCCGTTGTTTCTGTGTTGGTCGTCTCAGTATCAGGGTTAAGATTCATTTGATTTGACCTCGTAAGCTGTAAATGGGGCTTAACAACCATTCTAATAAGCTCCTATTTGAGAGTGTTATCTCTGCTTTAAAGAGCATACCGGCTTTCAGAGCTGCTTTGTTACCGTTAGCGTTAAGTGTTTGTGTATCAAGTGTTGCTTCAATCAGAAAAACGGGTCCATTAAGTTGTATGGGCAAACGCTTTACTTGATGCGGTAATAGTATTTTTTGCGATACATGCGATACATGAGCTTTGGACATGCCGAATTTCTGGTAAGGAAATGCGTTAAGCTTGAGTTGCACTACCTGCTGATTTTTAATGAACCCTGCATCATTTGATGGCACGTATAAAATAGCTTTCAATGGATTGTTCACTGGCGTTATTTGCATCAGCGGTATATTGCTGCCGATAGTTTCGCCGTTCGCTGCTTGTAAGTTATGTACAACACCGTCAATTGGACTTTTTATAATATAATCACCAGCGCCTTCGAATCGTTTTATCTCTTGGGTAGTGCGTTGTAAGTTTGACTCAAGTGTATTTAGCTCTTCGTCGGATGTTATTTTACTGCTGACTTGGTTTTGCTTGGCTGATAAGAGTCTTTGTTCAAAGTCCAGTTTAGCTGAATATGTTTGTGCTATTTGGATTTCAATTGCCTGACGTTTTTCTTTTTGGGCGTTGTAAGTTGATTTCGATATGCTGCTATTCTGCAGAAGTGACAATAGTACTGCTTCTTCGTTAGTCGCTTCTCTCGCCTGTATTTGTAACTTTTTTGTAATACCAAAATTAAGCTTTAAATGTTGCTGATAGCTTTGTATCTTGCCCTCATTTTGTCTTTCTTGTTGTTGATATTTATCGATTAATATAAGTTCGCGCTTTTCTAATAATTTATGTTGTTGCAGTAGCGAGTCGAATTGCTGTTGGTAGTTTTCATTTATGAGAGCACTCGCATTGCGCGATACTTCGAGCAACACCTGTCCCTTCAATACTTGGTGTCCGTTTCTGATCCGTATGGATTTGATCATGCCATTTACCTCTTTAGCCATGATATCAATGCTTGGCTTAGAGCTCACGAGCCAGCCATCTACAGTTGCTTTACTGGTAAAGCTGGCGTTAAGGAGGAGTCCGCATAAAAACAAAAAACAACAGATCAAAGTAACAGTGAGTATTTGGTGATTGGTTTTGGGTAACAGGATAGCTTCACCAAGGTTATTTCTATTTTGCCCTTCTATCGCTTCTTTTCTAAAAAGCTCAGTTGAATATTGCATTGTTTTTCATTCCTTAAACGTAAACCATTTTTTCATGGGATCACTGTTTGATGCGAACAACTAGCTTACTTATGTTTTGCAAAAACGACGTTTAAAAATGGGACAAATACTTTTAAAAATGGGACATTTTGTAATTTTGTCTCATTTTTAAAGATGTACTAATGACCGAGTCTGTCAATACAGGCCCCTTTAGTTCAACTAAGCTAACTTCAATAAAAATATAGGGTTAAATAGTTTTTTAGATTTAATACTAACTAAATTATGTAACTTTTAGCGCCAATTTAAGATTTTTGACATTAGAAAATAAACCGTTACTTTTTATCTAAATCGGCTGTTTTTTATCTAAATCGATCAGTTGTGCGTAACTTTCGTATTTAATTGTATTAATTTTGAACGAATTATAAATATGAGAAAAAATAAAGACATAAAAAAACGCGCCATTTAGACGCGTTTTTTAATTTTTAAAGCTGAAAACTAACTTACATTAATGCACCCAATGGTACATATGCGCCTTCGCTTCCATTTGCTGTTGAGTTTGTTCGGGCATAAACGCGTTATTATCACTTTCAAAGAAGAAAGGAGAACGCTTACTCTTTGAGCCAACTTCATTCATTGTAGCTGCTTCAAATACGTGGCCATTAATTACCGTATACTCTACAAATTCGCTGCGACGTAAATCATTCAGGACGTCACCGTCGATAATAACTAAGTCGGCTAATTTACCCACTTCGATACTACCGATTGCCTTATCCATGCCAAGATGTCTTGCGCCATCAATAGTGCCGCCACGAAGTGCTTCAAATGGAGTGAAACCGCCGTGTTCCATTAGCCACAACTCCCAATGTGCACCTAAGCCTTCACGTTGACCGTGGGCACCAATATGGACGCTCACGCCGTTATCGCGCAACTCTTTTGCATATTTAGCAACTGCAAAATGATTATAGTGATCATCAGGGGCTTTGGGACGACGAATATTGCGGTCGGCCAAGAAGTAGGGCGTATAACGCATTAATCTCTCATTTTCCCAGACATTAGTACGGTCATAAAAGTACGTTTCACCGGTTAGTCCGCCGTAAGATACAACGAAGGTAGGCGTGTAACCGAACTTAGTAGCTTTCCATAGTTGGGTTAAATCGTTATAGCCATTGGCAATAGGAAGACTATGCTCTAAGCCAGTGTGGCCATCAACTAACATAGAAATATTTTGTTGGAATTTACCACCCCCTTCTGGCACAACCATCATCTCTTGTTTTTTAGCTGCAACTAACACTTGTTGACGTTGGTCACGTCTTGGTTGGTTGTAACTTTTAACAGAGATAGCTCCAAGGTCTTTTAGTCTTTGAACGTGATAATAGGCATCATCATAGTCGTTAATAATAGATTTATAACCGAGTGCTTCTGCCCCATATAATATTGTGCCTGTCGAGTAAGTCCTTGGAGCTATGCGTTGACCTGCTTTTTGCAATTCACCTGCGGCCATAATCTCCGTGGTGTCATTCGATGGATCATGGATCGTTGTGACACCGAACGCGAGGTTAGAATATTGACTCCAGTTTTGCTCAGGAATAATTTCATTACGTCCTTGCGATCCGTGTGCATGGGTATCAATTAGTCCAGGAATAACTGTTTTACCTTCAGCATCGATAACCAGAGCATCATCAGGAATAGTGATGTTGGCTAACGTGCCAACAGCTGTGATCATATTGTCTTTTATTAGTACGACGCCATTCTCAATAATTTCTTGCTGATTGTCTGCATCACGCATCGTCACAACTTTACCGCCAACAATCGCAGTATAACGATTTGGCTTGTTAGATTTTTTCTTGAAAGATAAATCCATGCCTTCGTTTACTGGTTCAGGCAGTTGCGCATCTGACTCTGCTAAAAAGCTAAAAGTATTATCTAAACTGCGCTCAAAATAACGAGGACCGTGAGACCAACCCACGGACTGGTTATTCGCGCTCCAAGTCATGTAATTGCCAGAGCGAGCGGAAAGTTGTTTAACAGGAAGTGATAACATTTTAGGACCAATAGTCACTTTTTGACCATTATCTGCAAATGGGGTCACAAATGTGTTGTATTGATAAACAAAAGCAATCCATTTCTTATCATGAGATAAGCGGTATTCGCTGACTTTGTCACCACCATGTAAATGCACACGTTTATCCTCGCCACGCAAGTTCACACTAGAAAACTGAGTCTCGCTGTAAGGAGTTCCGCCTACTGATTCGCTAAAATAAACCCGCTCATTACCCGCAGAAAAATGTGGTTCAACACCGCTCTTTGAAACGCGTTCGGTGGTTTCTTCTTTTAAGTTAAGAACATAAATACCAGGATCAATAGAATTAGTCGGGTCTAGCAAATAGCCGCCAGTAAATTTGCGATAAGCAACCAATTTTCCGTCTGTTGAAAAACTAGGCTCGATGAAGTGGCCTTTTGACAAACTGACTACTTTGCCTTTGCTTCCTCTTGCTGAAATAATCATTACATCGCCGAGGCCTTTATCGCTCCATGTTGTATAAACGATTTGCTTACCGTCGTTTGAAAACCGAGGATAATATTCGTCATGTTCATTTTGCTTAGTTAGGCGTTCAATCTTGCCGCTTTTGATATCTTTCGTATAGAGTTTACCAAGTGCTTGGAATAAGACCGTTTTACCGTTTGGAGATTTTTGTGCCCAACGTATTGCCTTGACATCAAACTCATCAGGAGCAACATTGACGTCAAAACGCAAAGCATCCGCATATTGAACTGTTGTCTTAATCTTTACGTCCAAGGTTATTAGTGACTGATCTTTGATGCTGAGTTTATGGAATTTTCCACCTGTCCAAAACATGATTTGTTGAGAGTCAGGAGTCCAATCGAAATATGCAAAATAACCTTCGCTTCCGAAACCTTCTTGCATATCGCGTTCGAGTTCCATAAATATCGCATTTTCATCGCCCGACTTGATGTCTTTTAAGAATAATGCGGTTTTACTTTTTACACGGCGAACAAATGCTACATATTTTCCATCGGGCGAAGGTGTTGGTACGACGGCTCCACCGGTTCCAGAAATATAACGTTCTTCATCACCTGTTTCTCTATCGTATCGTATAATAGCGAATAAGCCTTGAAGGGCATCTCGGTTATAACTAAACTGCGAACCGCTCGTAACATCTTGGGTGTAATAGATATATTTCCCATCAGGTGAAAATGCAGGATCAGTAATGTTCTTTTGGTCAATTTTGCCACTAACACGTTCTTTAATTGCTAGGCCGTTGCCACCGCTTTGATGATAAAGCCAGATTTCACCTGCAGGAATACTGCGGCTCGACATAATACCTTTGTTGACGACAATGTATTCTCCATCTGGGCTCCATTTAGGAGAGTGTATTAAATTTTCCTTTTCTTTGGTTACTTGTCGCAAGTTATCACCGCTTATATCCATCACCCAAACATTAGATAGTCCATCGCGGTCAGAAATGAAGGCAACCTGTTTACCATTAGGGCTTATTGATGGATGTATATTCCAAGCGAAATCCTGGGTTAAAGGTATTGCATCGCCACCATTGGTGCTAGCAATAAAAATATCGCCAAGCATATCAAATACAAACTGCTTGCCGTCGGGGCTAACATCTAAACTAGACCAGGTAGTTTCATTTGTGTTTATTTCGACCTTAGATAATGTCATGGGCGGCTTTAAAACATCCCATGTTGCGAAAGGTTTTTCTTCTTTTTCTATTTCTTCGTGATCATCGGCGATACTTATTGCACTAAAGCTCAGTAAACCGGAAAGTAGGAAGGGGATCAGCTTTTGTCTTGTTGATATCATTATTTTTCTTCTGCCGTGAATTAATTAATGCTTAGGTGATGCGTCTTTACACAACTAGTCTAACTGTCATCTGCGCATTCTGTGACGAACAATAGATGTTAACAAA
The DNA here is from genome assembly GCA_034112105.1 of Glaciecola sp. Taxonomy (GTDB): domain Bacteria; phylum Pseudomonadota; class Gammaproteobacteria; order Enterobacterales; family Alteromonadaceae; genus Glaciecola. The sequence continues at coordinate 37,294 of JAWUVZ010000070.1, forward strand.
AAGTTATGCAACTTTCGTCTAATTTATCACTCCCATTTTCTGTAAACCATAGAATAAGAAGGAATAAGGAGATAGGAATAAAGAGAGGAATAAAGAGGAATAAAGACACACCTGTTTTTTCATTATATCTTTATTAGGTGTGTCCTAGTTTTGCATCTTTATTCTTAGAAGAGGCACATTAGGTATATCTTTCTGGTCGCTGCTTGTTGGGAGGATTTAAAATAGTTCGGTGGTAAATTGACGATTCCTGATGGCCATTTTACTCGAAGGGGCTATCTCGCCTAATTTATACTGCGCAGCGCCAGTAGGCTCAGCTAGGACATACGAAACGTCGTTTTGTATGATTTGCTCATCCGCTTTATTTGGCTTAAGACTAATTCCAACTAATGCATGATTTGGTAAAAAAAACATTTGGGCTGGTAACCTTGGGTTATAGGATTTCAGAAGCGCAAGGAAAAGGGTTGACTTACTATCACAGTCGCCTTTGTTGTTTAACATTAATTCTCGAGGTGCCGCAAAACCAGAGCCATTAGATGAAATACGATTTTCAAGAGTGTCATACGGAATCGTTTGTAGCCAGCTCAATGTGAAATTTATAAACTCTCTGGCGTTATTCGGAGTGCTCATTTGCTCTTTGATAGCAAGTACAATACCGTTAAGATTATGACTGCTTTCTTTAGCGTAACGAATATGATCTTGTTTAATCATCATCTGGCCCATTTCATTCCTAAATGAAATATAGTAGTTTTTCGTTAAGTAATCGGCTTCTGCTTCTTCGTGTTTCTTGTCAAGCGTTGCAGTAATTTCGTTTACTTGATCTGCTAACTTACCGGTAACTTCCATACTCAAGGAGGCTCCAGAGCGTTTAATTGAGATTTTCGCTACTCTCGGATTTATTGTTTTCGCATATTTAAGCAAATTTCTATGAATATAATTTTGAGCGAGAGCTATGCTAAAGGCTGGAGCAGAATTAGGTAAATTGTCGATGTTAGCTTGCGAAAGTAAGAAATTAAGCTCGCGAACACCATCTACACTTTGCCATTGATAATTGAATTCAATACCTGAGGCAGAAGTGGTTTTAAAAAACTGTGTTTGTTGTGAATTGGCCTGAAATGGCAAAACCAACATAGCCAACATAATAAGATGGATTATAGCGCTGAACATCTGTTGCATTTTAAGAACCTTACAAAATTATTGGTCTACGTGCCCTCGTGAAAACCAGTTAAGTGATGAATGTAAATTAACAACGGTACCCACAATAATTAATGTGGGAGGTTTTAACAAAGCTACCTTCGGGTTCTTGACAATATTATCAAGAGTCCCAGTCACAACTTCTTGATTTTCCCGTGTTGCAGATTGCACCAGCGCAATAGGCATTTTTGGCGACATCCCATGTTGAATAAGTTTGTCGCAAATAATAGGTAAGCCAGTCAGGCCCATATAAAACACAACGGTATGATTTTGTTGCACAAGTGCAGGCCAATTCAAATTGATAGTGTCATCTCGCAAATGGCCGGTTGTGAATGTTACTGACTGGGCATGATCGCGATGCGTCAAAGGTATACCCGCATAGCTTGCAGCACCTGTAGCTGCTGTAATACCGGGGACTACTTGAAAGTCGATACCATGTTGAATGAGGGTTTCAATTTCTTCTCCACCGCGGCCAAATACAAAGGGATCGCCTCCTTTTAATCTTACCACTCTATTTCCAGCTAATGCCTGCCTGGCTAACAGTTCGTTAATATCCTCTTGCGGTATCGTATGATTACTTTGTGCCTTCCCAACATAAATCTTTTCTGCGTCTCTACGCACGAGTTCAAGTATTTGTGGGCTGACCAACCGGTCATAAACAACAACGTCAGCTTTTTGCATCAATCTTAATGCTCGGAACGTTAGTAGGTCAGGATCTCCAGGACCCGCTCCAACCAAATAAACTTGGCCCGCTGGTTTATCGCCGTTTTTATAGGCAATAAGCGCCTTGTCGAATTGTCGCTCTGCAAGTTTATCGTTTCCTTGCAGAACGGATTCACCTACATCACCGTCGAGCACCTCCTCCCAAAAGTAGCGCCTATCAGTTACCGAGGAAAGAGCTTCTTTTACTGCATTGCGGAACTTAGCTGAAAAGTCACCTAATAATCTAATATTGGCTGGTATAACACTTTCTAATTTCTGACGAATGTAGCGCAGCAATACCGGCGCCACACCACCGCTGCTCATAGCGATAATGATAGGTGAGCGGTCAACGATAGATGGTGTGATAAATTTACATAGTGGTGTGTTATCGACTACGTTAACAAGCATATGTTTCGCGTGAGCTATGTCGTGGATATGTTTGTTAACAAAGCTATCATCTGTAGCAACAAAAATCATTTGTTTATCATCGATATCTGAGTCTTCAAATTTTCTTTCAATTAAAGTGACTTGAGTAGATTCGTTTGCAAGGCGTCTAATTGTCTCACTGACCCAAGGCGATACGATAGTGATCCTTGCGGGAGTCTTTAATAACAGCTCACATTTTCTAGCGGCAACTTCGCCTGCGCCAACTAATAGGCAATGGATGTGTTCAGCATCGACGAATATCGGGAAATACTTCATTAGTGTGCGCGCTTGTCATAAAAACTAGATTTGATTATGCGGGTTAACCTTATTCTAATATAGCAATATTTTTAAAGGTAATATTTCATTTTGGACTTAAAAAGTTAACAAGAGCTTTAATTATAACTTACTGAAAGCGAATTTCTTGTAACAGGTGTGTCTTTTTTGACGTTATATAGTAAAAAAACGGTTCAATAAGGTGTGTCCTTATTCAGGATTTAGGGCAAAAAAAAGCCACATAAAGTGGCTTTAATATTTGGTTGTCAGAAACGACTAGTTTTTACGTTTTGGCGGTGTATCGGACCATTCACGTATATTTAAGCGTTGACCTGCTACCCGTGTTTTGGACAGCGTTTCTTTCGTTTCATTTGGCATACTTTTCGGCAAGTCGACAGTCGTAAAGTTGTCATAGATTTCAATAGCACCTATGTTTTTACTGCTGATATTAGCTTCGTTAGCAATCGCACCAACAATATTCCCTGGCTTCGCACCATGAGAATGACCTACTTCAATTCTGAAACGCTGCATGCCTTCATCAGGTGTACTTGCGCCTCTTGCTGGACGAGGTTTTCTTTCATTACGGTCGCTTTTGCCGCGTTCAGTGCGTTCATTGCGACCTTGTCTTCTGCCGTTATCACGTTCACCATGGTCACTGCGTTCATTAAACGTTGGTTTGCTATGCAAATCAGGACGGTCAGACTCTTTCAATAATAAAGGTTCATTACCTTGTGCAACTTTAGCAAGTGCAGCCATTATTAAATCGGGAGAAGCTTCAGTTTCTTCCATAATCGATTCGACGATCGGAATGTATGACTCAATTGATTCATCATTCATCGCTTCAATAATACTTTGTTTGAAACGCACCAAACGTGACTCATTCAATTGTGTAATTGAAGGAATATCCATGTTTTCGATACGTTGCTTGGTTGCTTTTTCAATAGCAAACAACAAACGCTTTTCACGATGAGAGATAAATAATATCGCATCACCAGTTCTTCCAGCGCGTCCTGTTCTACCTATACGGTGAACATAAGACTCGGTATCGTATGGAATATCGTAGTTGATAACATGGCTGACGCGTTCAACGTCGAGACCACGAGCAACAACATCAGTTGCGACTAAAATATCAATGTCACCACGTTTCAATTTCTCAACCGTTCGTTCGCGCGAATTTTGCGGAATATCACCGTTTAGGGGTTCAACGTCGTATCCTCGAGCCATCAATTTTTCAGCTAGTTCAACCGTAGCAGTTTTCGTACGCACAAAAATGATCATTCCGTCAAATTCTTCGACTTCCATGATACGTGTGAGCGCTTCTAATTTGTGATGGCCAGCAACTTGGCAATAGCGTTGCTTGATCATACTTGCTGATGAAACTGTTGATTCAATCTTAATATGTTCTGGATTTTTCAAATAACGCTTCGTTATTTTCTTAATCGCGTCAGGCATTGTTGCAGAAAATAATGCTGTTTGGCGTTCTGCAGGTGCGTGACTTAAAATAAGTTCAACGTCATCGATGAAGCCCATTCTTAGCATCTCATCGGCTTCATCTAGCACCAAAAATCTAAGTTTGTCTAACTTCAGTGTTTTACGCTTTATATGATCGATAATTCGACCCGGAGTACCTACAACAACTTGCACGCCGCGCTTGAGCTGGCGTATCTGATTATCATAAGACTGACCACCATATACCGGGAGTACTCGAATTTTTTTCGAAAAGCTGGCATAGACCTGAAACGCCTCAGCAACTTGAATAGCTAGTTCGCGCGTTGGCGCTAATACCAAAAGTTGTGTAGTGTTATCATCTGGGTCAATATTGGCTAGCATTGGCAGAGCAAATGCAGCCGTTTTACCAGTACCAGTTTGGGCTTGGCCCAAAAGGTCTCGACCATCGAGTAAAAGTGGAATACTCTTGGCTTGTATTGGAGATGGCTTTTCATAGCCTACTTTTTCTAGCGCTTGTAATAAATGCGCTGGAAGATTTAAATCTTTGAATGTAACATCGACAGTGTCGGTCATCGGGTATCCTGAGTGACTGAAAGGGGGCATTGCTGAAGGGTTGTGATAGCCTTCTAAAAAAAGAATTATATAAGAATTAGTGATGACTTACCATCATTTCTATGGGTTAGTTCGTAACCACCTGAGTTAGTTAGTAATTAATTGAAATGAAGCTCGTTTTTTATTTCAAAAATAGGTTAAAATACAAGGGAGTAGCATAAAAAGTGGACAGAAGAATGAAAAAAATCAATCATAATCGCAAGCAAAGCATCAATTCAACCAAGAGCATTTTGTCAAAGACGAAAGCGATTAAGAGAATATCGATTACAGTACTTTTGCTAACGACACTAATCGGTTTGAGTGGCTGTCAAAAGAAAACTAGTGAGGATCATATTTCTGCTGCCAAAGACTTTGTTGTAAATGGTGACCAACAATCAGCTATTGTTGAACTTAAAAATGCAATTCAAGCGGACCCTAAACAAGCTGAGGCACGTTTTGAACTGGGTAAGTTGTACTTGGGACAACACAACTATCAAGCCGCAGAAAAAGAACTCAATCGAGCAATGGAACTTGGTTATTCACCTGCAAAGACAATACCTCTTCTTGCACGAGCTTATCAACGCACAGGTGCAAATGCCGCGCTTGAGCAAATTGAACATGATATGACGGAGCTAACTTCTGTAGAAAAAGCCGAAGTAGGTTATTACAAGGCACAGTCTCTAATTCAACTCAATAAAACAGATGAAGCTTTAGTATTAATCAAAAAGTTAATGCAATTGGATACAACGTCCGTTTATAAAGGCTTAGCTGGTGTCCTTGATTTAGTATTAGCACAAAATAATGATGTGGCTCTGGAAAGAGCAATTGAATTGCGCAAACAAGCACCGCTCAATAAAGATGTATTGAGTGTTACAGCTCGTCTTTATCTAATAAATCGAAAAATGACAGAAGCCGCTGACGTTTATGCCCAATATGTAAAAGCAGCGCCAGATGATAATGAAATTCGTTTTATACTGGCGAATATGTTGGTTGAGCAAAACAGAACAGAAGAAGCTGAAGTGCATGTTGATCATCTATTGAATATCAATGAACTAAATGCACTATTGAATCAATTAAAGGGGGTTATCCGCGCAGCAGACAATGATTTTGTCAATGCTCAGAAGTTTTCTGAAGTTGCAATTAGCAACGGTAGCAAAGATCCAATTGTTAGATTAGTCGCCGGCTATAGCGCGTTTCAGCAAAGTGATTTTGAAACTGCAGTTTCGCATTTATCAATAATTGCTGGGTCACTGCCTGATAATCACGCAGGGCTGCGCATTTTAGCGGCAAGCCAACTGCAAACAGGAATGACAACAGAAGCATCAGAAGTATTAAAACGATTAGATAGCCTAACGGCTGCTGATGCGACATTATTTTCATCGGCAGGTTACGAATTACTGCAATCAGGTGAAGCAAAGAAAGCCAAAGCTTTAGTTGAACGAGTTGAAAATATCAGTGAAACTGCTGACGATTTAACTCGATTAGGCGTATTAAAACTGAGCCTCAACAACATTGATGGTGTGCTGGACTTGGAAAACGCGGTAGCAAAATCACCTGAGTCTGTGACTGCAAAAACAACCTTAGCGACCGCTTATCTTGCGACCAACCAACTCGAAAAAGCTCAAGCTTTGTCGGATGATTGGAAGAAAGAGGCAAGTAGTGACCCACAAGGATTCCTGTTGGCTGGTGAAGTAGCTCTAAGAAAAAATGATTTGCTCAAGGCCGAAGCTGAATTTTTAAGTGCATCTGCCTTAGCGCCAAACGACAATAAAGTAAATATGGCGTTAATTGGCCTTGATATACGCAATAAAAAATTAGATGCGGCTACCATTAAGCTAAAAAAGATTATCGGATTATCGCCGGATTATTTACCTTCATTGACTGCGTACTTTGCGATAAATCAGCAGCAAGGCAAGGCAAACCAAGGTTTGCAGCCAACATTAGCGCAATTGAAGAAAACACCGGAGAATATCAATCTCGTTATTTTAGCTGCCAGAATGCATGCTAGCGAATCTAGTTTCGATAAGGCTCTAGAATTGCTAAGCACCATCCCTGCTGATAAAAATGCACCGAATGAATTTTGGCCGAGCAAGGGGTTTTCACTATTACAATCCGGTAAAATAAGTGAAGCTGAAGCTCACTATAAAACCTGGATTGAATTGGCGCCAAATAACCGTGAGGCTGCTCTAGGACAATTGCTCTTACTCGATAGCCAAAATAAATACGGCGATGGCTTAGCACTAACGAAGCGCTATTTAAATGCTAGAGAAGATATCCAAATCGAAGTGTTGCAAAGCTATTTTCATGTAATGACTGGTGATAGTGACAGTGCTAGGTCAGTCATCGGTGGATTTACTAAAGAAGTGCAGCAACTGCCTTTCGTTCGCGGTGTTATGGCGCGAATTAAGTTGACGGAAAAAAACCCGGTTGATGCTGTTGACGACGCTGAAGCTGCCTTTAATGCAAATCAAAATTTGAAGAATTTACAGGTACTTACGTTGGCATATGACCTAACAGAACAAACTGATAAATCTTATGAGTTATTAGCAACTTATTCTGCTAGCAAGCCTAAAGACCTCGGTGCACTCATGATGTTAGCAGAAAAAGAAATGGGTAAAGATAAGACATCTGCAATTGCAAAATATGAGGATGCTTTGGAGTTAAATCAAAATAACTTTGTTGTTCTAAATAACTTAGCCTACTTGTTGATGGAGGAAAATAAACTAAGTGACGCCTTTGGGTTTGCAAAACGTGCATTTGATTTAAAGCCAAATCACGCAGCAACTGTCGATACTTATGCACAGATATTGGTTCGTCAAAATAAACCGGAAGAAGCATTAGAAGCTTATAATAGAGTGATGAATGAAGATGTACAGAATGAAGAAATATTCTTAAATTACATCGAAACTTTGTTAATCAACGATAGCAAAATAATTGCAGAACGCAAACTCGAATCTCGCACGCTTTCGTTGCCGCAGTCAAACGCAAGGTTAGCGGAATTAAAAACGCAATACGGCCTTTAATATTAACAACCAGGCACTGCATCCTGCAGTGCCTATACTAACTACCTATTAAGTGGGTTTCACTTTTATGTTCGAATCCATCCGCAGAACCCTGTTTAATTTAAAACAAAACAGGTTTTTCGAATTTTTTGTTATTACTGTCATTATTATTTCTGCATTAGAGATTGGAGCAAAAACATATGACTTGTCAGAAACATCGTTACTAGTCACTAGTTATCTTGATGTATTTATAACCTTATTTTTCTTAGTTGAAATAACAATTAGATTTTTATCTGAAGAAAATAAAAAAGATTTCTTTAAATCTGGTTGGAATATTTTTGACACAATAGTAGTTATCATTAGTCTAATTCCAATCAATGAATCTGAAATGGCTTTACTTGCACGACTGATCAGAATCTTTCGCGTATTACGTATGATTTCAATTATTCCAGAACTAAGAATACTTATTAATTCGTTATTACAAGCGTTGCCTCGGTTGGGTTATGTTGTCTTGTTAATGTTTATTATTTTCTATATTTACGCTGCAGTAGGGAGCTTCCTGTTTCAAGATATTAATCCTGTTTTATGGGGTAATATTGCTATTTCAATGCTGACGCTGTTCAGAGTGATGACCTTTGAAGATTGGACCGACATTCAGTATGAAACCATGGATGTATACCCAATGAGTTGGATATACTATATGACCTTCATATTCTTCACTGCGTTTGCTTTCTTGAATATGGTGATCGGTATTGTAGTTGGCGTAATGGATGAGGAAATGCATAAAGAACGCCTGAAGTCAGAGCCCTCAATGAATGAACTACAAGATCAGATTAAAGATATCAGGGGGCAGATTCAAATATTGATTGATAGGGAAAAGAAGTAGTCGCTTCGTTTAAACAAACAAACAAAGCTTAGCTAACTTTTAATTACGGATTAATCGGATAGGTATTTTTGATGCAGGCTAACAGCGAATTGTTGTGTGCAAACAAACCTAGTGCGCAGAGCAAATAATAAAATAGCGGCAGTCTTAAATTAGACTACCGCTTTTTTTTAATGTTACTTTACCGCATTGCTTAGTTTTACATCGCCTGTTTTTTAGGCTTCATGACACGGTTTACAGCTAATAAATCATCTTCAGTAAGCGTGCCTGCAGCACGTTTGAGGTTGATTATTGCTGAAATGAAATTATAACGAGCGTCTGCTAAATTGCGTCTCGCATCAAACAAGTTTCTTGTACTATTTAAGACATCTACAATTGTTCTTGTTCCTACATCAAAACCAGCTTCTGTCGCTTTTAATGCACTATCGGCTGATACTACTGATTGCTCTAAGGCACGAATTGTAGATATCGCCGCTTTTACGTCGTTGTAAGAACTTCTTACTGAACGCACGGTTTGACGGTAGACAAGTTCTAGATTTTCACTGGCTATCACGTAGCGACTGCGCGCTTGGTCAGTGCTTGTGCTCACTCGCCCACCTTGGTAGATTGGTATACTTAAGCTTAAACGTAACGATTGACTATTCAGCGTTGGAAATTCATTCGGAGCTGTACCTTGAATTTCCGTTGTTCGGTCAACTCTACTAAGTGAAGCAGATAGATCTAACGTTGGGTAATGACCGGACTTTGCAGATGCAATATCTTCCATTGCAATATCTTTTGCGAATCGTTGTATTAGTAAATCAAAATTAGAGTCTTCGGCCATTTTTAACCAATCGTCTACTTTTTCCGGTGCTGGCTGTGTCGCAGAAAATAAGCTTGTATCTAAAACAGAAATATCTTTATGGTACTTACCCGTAATTTCGCGTAACTCTTCTAATCGTAACTCTAACTGATTTTCAGCTCGGATTTGGCGTGCGACCGTGTTATCGAAGTTAGCTTGAGCCTCATGAACGTCTGTAATAGCCGTTAAACCGACCTCAAATCGCTGCTTAGTTTGCTCTAGTTGACGCTCAATAGCTCGCAATTCAGCTTTCACGAATTCGACACTGTCTTGCTCTCTTAGTACCGCAAGATATGCATTGGTGACGCGAACGATGAGTAATTGTAAAGCTGAAGCTAGATTAGCATCACCTTGTTGTGCCACTTTTTCTGCTCTGTCCATACCTACCCAGTTGGCATGGTCGTAAATAGACATGCCCAAATCCAACCCCATGCTGAGTGTGTCAGATTCAGAATCGATTGTACCAAAGCCGTTAGCAGTTGTGAAAACTTGGTCGCCAGAATTTAGTGAGTAAGAAATTGCACCCGAAAGCTGAGGAAGCAGGTTAGCTCTGCTCAATGCTATTCCACTGTATGCGAGTTCTTTATCAGCCTTTGCTCGATTAATAACAGGATCATTTTGTAGTGCAAGTTGATAAACTTGAGATAAGTCGTCTGCTAATACCGATGCAGTAAGAGTGCAACCGATAAATAGTGTAAGTAGCGTTTTCTTCATAAAATGACCTTAAAAATAGTATTTTTTACATTGAGCTTTTCAATTACATTAAGTGTAAGACATTCATGTCTTGAAACATAACGAATGGTTGTTACATATACCCACTAAGTGTAACAGAATGTTATTTTTATGCTGAAGTTCAGGACTGCATAGTTTACTTTAGTTAAAAAATAACAAAGAGGATCGCAATGCAACAATTACAGTACGGTAATGCTGATGTAAAGATACTGGCTGAAGATACGGTTTTTAAAGGTTTTTTCGAAATGAAACGTGTCCAAGTTCAACATAAGTTATTTAATGGTAGTTGGAGTCGTATTTTATCTCGTGAAATGTTTGAACGCGGACATGCTGTCGCAGTATTACCTTATGATCCAAATACTGAGGAGTTTGTACTAATCGAACAGTTCCGATTAGGCGCAATGGCAACGAGTGAGACACCTTGGTTGTTTGAAGTCATCGCGGGAATGATTGAACCTAATGAAGACCCTGGTGAAGTTTGTCACCGCGAATCTCAGGAAGAAGCGGGTATAAGTCTTACCTGCTTGCAGAAAGTGCTGACTTATTTATCGAGTCCCGGTGGAACGACTGAGCGATTGCACATTTATATGGCGAAGACGGATGCAACCTTAGCGAGAGGGGTGCATGGATTGGAGACAGAGTCAGAAGATATTATGGTTCATAGGGTAAAAGAATCAGATGCAAGGCAATGGTTGGACAACGGGAAAGTTGATAACGCAGCGGCAATTATTGCTCTACAATGGTTTTTCTTGAATAAGCAAAAGCTACTAAAAAGTTGGAACTAAGACACACCTGTTTGTTATCCTCGCGAACAGTTTACAATTAGAATGTTTTAAATTTTCATTTATTTAAAACATCAGCCTAAATATTAATATGACTAAGTTTAAGGAATAACTCTTGAGAAAGAAGTATGTACCGCATTTACCCAGTATTCTTGCAACTTGTGAGAATAACTACGCGTGTGCTCTTAAGCTTCTTCCTGACTGCGATTCAGAGAACCTTAGTTATGAATTTAAAATTAATGATGAACTAAGATATAAAATAAAGATTTTGGATTCTGCAAGATATACAAGTACGATAATGATGTCGCAGATGGCAGACAATACTCCCAGCTTTTTAAGACCTTCGATGGAAATAAGGTTGTATCACGATGCTAAGGTCGCAGAAGTTTTAAGTTGTCAGAAGGTTTCCAAGTTACAGCCAAGCTATGAATACCCTAACTTAAACATGCATTTGCGAAACGAAAAGCAAATGGTTAATGTTTTTTTAGCTGAGTGGCTGCACTTCTGCTTAGAGCAAAGGAAAATGCAAATTACAATAAGCTAGAAACATTATGGAAGTAAAATGGACCACGTTATTTATTTACACGGATTTCTTAGTTCACCTAAATCTGAAAAAGCGCGACTAGTGGCTGAATATGTTACTCGCAACTACCCGAATATAAAGCTGCATATACCCACATTACCGGGCGTTCCTGCAAAAGCTGTAGAGGTGATTGAGCAGCTAATAAATACTATTTTGTTTAATAAAGGCCGCAACAAAGACACACCTAATAATGCTCTTAGATTTATTGGAAGTTCAATGGGCGGTTTTTTGTCTACTTATTTTATTGAAACCTATGGAGGCAAGGCGGTTTTGGTTAATCCGGCAATTGAGCCGTTTAAGCTTTTAAAAGACTATTTTGGGGAACACACAAATCATTACACAGATGAGGTGTTTACTATCGATAAAAATAGCGTTGCTCAGTTACTTAAATTACACAAAATAACCAAGAAAGGTGACCCTAATTATCTAGTTTATCTACAAAAGGAAGACGAAACCTTAGATTATCATTTAGCCGAGATGAAATATGGTAGCGACCGTTGTATTGTTGAAGAAGGAGGTAATCATTCATTTGTTGGATTAGAAAAATATCTAAGCGACATTATGAGATTTTTGTCATAACAATAGGTCAGAATTTTTTAACGATATGATTTATATTTGAATTTATGGTGTTTATTCTTAGAGTTAAAACAGGTGTGTCTTTATTCGCTGTTTTTAAGGCTGATGAAATTAGCTAAAACCTTCATTGCTCCAGAGCTTTAGCCTTGCTAATATCCTACTCAATAAATAAAATAAAAACGTAAGCAAGAGACTATGTCAACACAATATAATTCTGATGCTATTGAAGTCTTAAATGGCTTGGATCCGGTTAAACGCAGACCCGGAATGTACACGGATACAACCCGACCAAATCATTTAAGTCAAGAAGTTATCGATAACAGCGTTGATGAAGCTCTTGGAGGTCATGCGTCCTCTATCAAAGTAATACTGCATGAAGACCAGTCCCTAGAAGTTATTGATGATGGCCGAGGTATGCCTGTAGATATTCATCCTGAAGAAAAAATTTCAGGTGTTGAATTAATCATGACGAAATTACATTCGGGAGCCAAATTTTCTAACAAAAATTATGAATATTCAGGCGGTTTGCATGGTGTGGGCATATCTGTTGTAAACGCTTTATCAACGAAAGTTCTGGTCACTATTCGTCGCGATGGCAACGTTTATCAGATGACGTTTGAAAATGGCGATAAGGTAAAGGAACTTTCAATTGTCGATACTTGCGGTAAACGTAATACAGGAACTAGCGTTCATTTTTGGCCTGATCCTAAGTATTTTGACTCTTCAAAGTTTTCAGTGTCAAAGTTATTGCATGTTTTACGTGCAAAGGCCGTGCTTTGCCCAGGCTTAAAAATTCGTTTTGACGATAAAATTTCAAAAGAAACGACGGAATGGTATTATGAAGACGGGTTGAGAGATTACCTTTATCAATCCGTGAAAGATTACATTACGTTACCAAATGATAGCCCTTTTATTGGGCAATTCGCAGGTAACGGAGAGGCTGCAGATTGGGCTGTAATGTGGCTACCAGAAGGTGGTGAAATGGTCACAGAGAGTTATGTAAATCTGATTCCTACAGCACAAGGTGGTACGCACGTAAATGGGCTTAGGCAAGGGCTTTTAGATTCAATGCGTGAATTTTGTGAGTTTCGTAACTTGCTCCCTAGAGGCGTAAAAATTACGGCTGATGATATTTGGGATCGTTGTAGTTATATACTTTCAACAAAAATGCACGATCCACAATTTGCGGGGCAAACGAAAGAGCGACTCTCTTCTCGCCAAGCTTCGGCTTTCGTTTCTGGGGTTGTCAAAGACTCGTTTAGTTTGTGGTTAAATCAACATACAGATGTCGCAGAACTGCTTGCTGACATGTGTATAAATAATGCACAGCGACGTTTGCGTCAAAGTAAAAAAGTTGCAAGGAAGAAAGTTACTCAAGGTCCTGCTTTACCTGGGAAACTAACGGACTGTTCATCTCAAGATATTACTTATTCAGAGCTGTTCTTGGTTGAGGGTGATTCTGCGGGCGGTTCCGCCAAACAAGCGCGCGACAGAGAATTCCAAGCTATAATGCCATTGAGAGGTAAAATATTAAACAGTTGGGAAGTCGATTCATCTCAAGTATTAGCATCGCAAGAAATACATGATATTTCTGTTGCGTTGGGCATTGATCCTGATTCTGAGGATTTATCAGGTTTACGCTACGGTAAAATTTGCATATTGGCTGATGCCGACTCTGATGGATTGCATATTGCAACATTACTCTGTGCCTTATTTGTAAAACACTTCAGAACGCTGGTTGATCAGGGGCACGTTTATGTTGCCATGCCACCATTGTTCAGAATCGATATTGGTAAAGAAGTTTATTACGCGCTAGATGAAAGCGAGAGACAGGGAATTTTGGACAGAATTGAAGCAGAGAAAAAACGAGGAAAAGTGAATGTGCAAAGATTCAAAGGGCTGGGTGAAATGAATCCTTTGCAACTTAGAGAGACTACTATGGATCCAAATACTCGCAGATTGGTGCAATTAACTAGTCACGATGCGGAGGAAATGCTTGAGTTGATGGATATGCTTCTATCTAAAAAGCGTTCTCCTGATCGCAAAGCATGGTTGGAAAACAAGGGTAATTTGGCAGTAATTGATTAGTACTGTTGTTTTAAAATATTTGGATTAGTAATGAAACGATTCATCACGGTTGCGTCCGTTGTTCTGATTAGCTCATTTTGTCTTTCTGTGATTTTGTTAGTTGATTTGTCACCGATGGTTGCAAAAGATGCACATCAGCAAGTTGAAAATGCTGAAAATGTTTCAGAGTTAATTAGCCAATTGCGAAGCAGTTTGAGAAATCGGTATCAAGGGCAACAAATAGATATTTCATATTCACAAGCCGAAAGTTTATTAGGCTTTACTCAGCGGGCTTTACCAAACTTAAATAGCGATATTAAATTATCTGAAGATCAAGCTGAAATGCTGGTTTCATATCAGCTTCCAACTTACCTTTTCTCTTCTTATGTTAATGTATCAATCAAAGTTAAAGAAGCCAATTATTTGAATGTTGAGAGTGTTTCAGTTGGTGCTATTGCTGTTCCGGGGCAATGGGCATTAAGTTGGATTGAGTCATTAGCGAATTCTTATACAAATAGTGAAGTAGCGACGAAAGCTATCCAGCAAATAGAAAAAATAGATATATCACCCAATCAAATTATTATTAGTCTTAATCCTTTGGATTCTCTGCTCATAGAGTTAAAGAATATTAAGACGTCAGGTGATGATAATGAAAGACAGTTGTTGGGAATAAAAACAGCGCACTACTTAAGACTTCTAGATAGCCTTCCGTTGTCGAATGATCTAGCCATGCAAAATAAAGACACATCTCTTAGCTACTATTTGCACAAAGTCATGCTAGAAGCGAAAACAATGAGTGCTGAAGATCAGCACGGAAATTTAAATTCAGCAATTTTAGAAAATGAGGCCGCTATAATGGCCTTAGCAATTTATGCTGGGCATCGGAGGTTTTCAACACTTTCAGGTGATCTGTCCTTTGCCGTCGACCCAATTCCCACAGTACGAAAAAAGCCAGTTTTGGCGAATAGACAAGACCTGAGTTTGCACTTTATATTTTCGGCTGCGATTAAACTATTATCAGAGCAAGGTATTAGTATCGCTGTCGGCGAGTTTAAAGAGCTTATGGATAGAGGAAATGGTGGTTCAGGCTATAGCTTTATTGACCTAACTGCAGATATGGCTGGGGCTAATTTTGCGACTTTGGCGGTTGACCCAAGAACAGCCGAGCAAATTCAAAATATTATGTCTGTAGAAGCAAACGAAACTTTATTTTTCCCAAGTATTGATGGTCTTGATGAAGGAATGAATAAATCGCAATTTCGACAAAAGTATTCTGATATAGAAAGTGCAGAATATTTAGAAGTAATTAACGAGATTGAAAAACGAGTGAGTAGATTACCAGTTAGTAAAGTATCAAATAAATAGAAATTCATTTGAACAGTCGAAGCGCTGTCGATGTTCCTTTGAGTTTCTTTTGACGGAGCTTTTTTCGGTACTTTTCCATATATGTTATTGAGCCAACAACATAACTAAATTCCTCTTCAATATGTGAAGTTAGTATTAGCCAATTGTCTTCATCAATTCCGAATTGGTCTAATATACTCGATTTAATCCTCATACTCGGTGTATCTATTATTTGAGCATTCTTCAATCTTGTTGCAGTTTGACGCAATAGATTTGTATAACAGATTAATTCAATATTGATAAAGTTTGGTCCATGTTTAAGTGGAGTTTTTAACCATTTAAGTTCCATAGGCTGCTTTCCCACTTTTAAGCAAGCTAATCGTCTTTTTATACTCGTATAATGCGAATTTTCTAAGGAAGTAGCTATACCAGCTCTTATTGGGTTTAAATCGACATAAACCATACATGAGACGATGGCACGCTCATCCAACAGCGCTTGAGATTTAAAACGGGACTCCCAAAACCGGCCGGAACACTGATCCTCTCTGTTGGCTCGTAGAGCAATATATTGGTTCAACGCTTTCATAAAATAGCTAATATTAGTCAGTCTTTCTCTGTAAATTTTAGTGATTTTATGAATCGTTAATAATTGTATTGGTGTCAGTTTTTCTCTCTGCTGCGGGTCGATATACATAGCTGTAATTGTTTTGTTCGGGTGTATTGAGTGCCAGCGTCGAATTACCTCAAACTTGCTCCAGGTTTGCGCGCGCTCGGTGTCTACATGCAACACCAGATGGTTGTGATTATGCATAATAGCGTAAGCACAAACATTGATAGAAAATGCAGATGAAAGCTTAGTTAAACGCTTTTCAAACCAATCCCTACGATGCTCAAAACTATTTCCAGTGAATTTGTCATATCCGCACAAAAAAGCTCTGCGAACACAGCGGCTTATGCAATGGTAGTAAGAGGTTTGTGACAATATTATTTGTTTACTGCGAGCAACTGGCATTTCGTAGTCCCTATATTTATCCTTCTGATAGAGTATTGGACTACGCCAAAAATAATAGCTGTCTTGAGATCCAGTTTTGCGTCTCGATGATAATAAACAGTTTAAAACGAAGACGCACCTATAACGTGCAGTTTGTTGAGTAACAAATCGAAAGTTTATAAGGACGCGTAATGTTGAGAAATAGGTGTGTCCTACTCGACGGTGTGAGCGAAATCTATAGCGTTATTTTGAATTTTGCGAGCGTCAAAAGCATTAATTCCATCTTTTTTACTATAGTAGTGATTTCATTTTTAATATCAATATTGTCGCTTTGCAGTATTGAAATATCTTTTGCAAGTTCATCCACATAAGGTCCAAAACGCTTACTCCTTGCAGTAAAACCATTATCTTCAGTGAAGATTACAGAGAACTTTGCTTTGCCCGCTTGTTGAAGTTTATCAAGTGCGGAATCTGCATCAATCGCCTTACGATATATTATTTGCATGTTTTCAGTTATTTTTGCTAGAACCTGTTGCACGAAGATCTCCTAAAATTATTCTCAATAAAAAGGCTGAATTGCCGATAAACTGTTGAAGTGCGCAATACTGCCCACTTTTTTATGCAGCTACAAGCAATAAAAGGAAAAGGTATGGATATTTCAGGTACTAGTGCCTCAAGTGTATCCGGTGCGCTGGAGATTAAATCTGCTAAGTTGGCCAAAAACCTACAAGAGCAGGAAGGTCAAGCAGCGCTTCAGTTGATTGAGTCAGCTGACGTACCCAAATCATCATCTAGCCCTGGATTAGGTTCTATTATTAACACTTATGCCTAAACCAGCACTTGATGACGGTTGTAAATTCAAGTCTATCGGCGTTTTGCTAGGTTGTCCTCCAATCTCAGTTACGAGTTTAGGGACAAGATACCCTGGCAAACGCTTTATTACTTCTTTCATTAATTCCTTCGCTTTTTCGACGTCAACATCAAAATGAGCCGCTCCTTTTACTTTATCTAATAAGTGCAAATAGTATGGCATTACGCCAATTTCAAAGAGAGACTCACTTAAAGCAATTTGTTCATTTACACCATCATTGACTCCCTTTAAAAGCACAGCTTGATTGAGAAGTGTAATTCCTGATGCGCGCATTTTTGAGCACACTCTAGCTAGATCTGCACTGACTTCATTAGCGTGATTAGTATGCAATACTAATACTTTTTGAAAACGACAATTTGTAAACCAGTCAATGAACTCATCATTCACTCGAGAAGGGAGCACCACCGGTAGCCTGGTGTGGATCCTAAGCCTTATTAAATGAGGTATTTCTTCAAGTTGTGTAACTAACCATTTTAGATGGCTGTCTTTTGACATTAACGGATCGCCGCCAGAGAATATTACCTCAGTGATATTTTTATTTTGCTTGATGTAAGTAATTGCCTCTTGTAATTCGCGTTTATTGACAGAGTTTTCTTCATATGGAAATTCTCGCCTAAAACAATAACGACAATTCACGGCACAACCACTTTTGACTATGAGCAAGACCCTATTTTCATATTTGTGCAGAAGACCTTTTATTTCATTTTTGTGTTCTTGGAGAGGATCTTTGACAAAACCAGGTGTGTCTTTATATTCAATATCTTGCGGTAATACCTGCAACAACAAGGGATCCTTTAAATCATTCTTATTCATCAAACTAGCAAAATGTCGAGGTACTTTCATGGCAAAAAGCTTCCTTGCAGGACTATTTTTTACAGCAATTTCAGGGGCTAAATTCAGATATTCTAGCAACGACTCAAGGGTCGTAAAACAATTTGCTAATTCTTTTTGCCAGTTTGACTCTACAGCAATGCTATTTTTAGGTATTATTCGTTTCACAAAAATGCTCACAACGTAAATTTTAGAGGAACTATGGCTCATTTCAGTACAAACGAGTTCAAAGCGGGCTTAAAGATAATGCTCGACGGCGAACCTTGCAACATTCTTGAGAATGAATATGTTAAACCAGGCAAAGGGCAAGCCTTTAGCCGTGTTAAACTTCGGAAACTTATTTCGAACAAAGTACTAGAAAAAACATTTCGGTCTGGTGATTCGGTTGAAGGCGCTGATGTCATGGATACGGAACTTTCCTATCTCTATACCGACGGCGAGTTTTGGCATTTTATGAACAATGAAACGTTTGAGCAAATTGCTGCCGATGAAAAAGCTTTGGGTGACAGTATAAAGTGGTTAGTAGAAAATGATACTTGTACTATCACATTGTGGAATGGGACTCCTATTGTAGTAACTCCGCCGAACTTTGTTGAGTTAGAAATTACTGAAACTGATCCTGGTTTAAAAGGTGATACTGCCGGCACTGGGGGTAAACCTGCGACATTAGTGACTGGAGCCGTAGTTAGAGTGCCATTATTTGTTCAAAAAGGCGAGGTAATTAAAGTTGATACACGAAGCGGTGAATATGCCTCACGCGCACAAAAATAAGATAACTAAAGAGGTTGTGCTGCAAGCACTAACCTCTTTTATTTTCTGATGAATATTTCAAATGAATGGCAACCTTCTGCGTCGGTCGAAAGTCTTGTAAAAAGAGCTAAAATCCTCACTGAAATAAGACAATATTTTGCGACTGAAAAGGTGTTAGAAGTTGAAACACCAACCATTTCACCGTCGACTATCACTGATGTTCATCTAGAGGCGATGAGAACAGTACACACAAATCCACAGTCAGTTATAAAGACACACCTCTTTTTACAGACTTCGCCAGAATACTACATGAAAAGAATGTTATGTGCTGGTTTTCCCAGCATTTATCAAATTACAAAATGCTATCGAGACGATGAAGTAGGCCGACACCACAATCCTGAGTTTACAATGCTGGAGTGGTACCGTTTAGGCTTTTCAATGAATGAATTGATCAATGAGGTAGATGTTATCTTAAGACTCATTTTGGACACGCCTGTTTGCGAGAAAACTACCTACAGTGAATTATTCGTTAAGCACCTAGATTTAGATGTAAAAAGCGATTCTGATATAAAAATTGTTTCGATATGTAAAAAATGGGGCTATGAAAATGTAGTGCCATTGGATTTCAAAGATAAGCTTTCCCCAATCGATAGGGATATGCTTTTACAACTCTTATTTTGTGAAAGAATTGAAAAAGAAATTGGTATAGATCGGCCTATCGCGGTGACCAGATTTCCAGCTAGTCAGGCGTCGTTAGCTAAAATTGATCCTTCTGATCCTTGGTTATCCCTGCGGTTTGAGTTTTATTATCAAGGAATTGAACTAGCTAATGGGTTTGAAGAACTCGACGATGCTGAGGAACAAAGAGCTAGATTTATTTTTGACAACAAACAAAGGAAAGAAAGTGGTTTAGATGTTAAGCCTGAAGATGTAAAGTTTCTAAACGCATTGGGAGTAGGTTTACCAAAATGTTCGGGAGTGGCACTTGGAATTGATCGCCTTTTAATGTTAGCCCTTGGCAAAAAGCACATAAGTGAAGTGTTAAGTTTCGATTTTGCTGCCCTCTAATTAGTTAAGTGTGTATTAATGGAAAATGAAATCAATATAGACGTTTGGTTTCAGCAACTCGCAGTTGCTGAAAAACGAGCAAACAAAGACACACCTCACATAGTAGTGGGGTATGGCAGTCTCATGAGCAAACATAGTCGTGATAGGTATAGCAATATAAGGTCTCTTCCGCTTCCTGTAATTGTTAATGGATGGGAGAGGGCTTGGGTGACGAAGTCTCATGATGAAAAGCAAACTTATGTTGGAGCCTATCAAAATAGCTCAAGCAGTTTTAACGGCTATGCTTTCTATACGAATATCGATGAAAAACTGCTTCAACGAGAGCTCGACTACAGATTTTCGGAGGTCACATTAGATCAATTAGATTTCGGCTTAGCGCTAAACTCCTCTGTGCTAGAAGTTCTATCCCATCATACAATTTACGTTTGTGAAACGCTTCAACGAAAACTACCATCCATAGAATTTCCAGTAAATGCTAGCTATATTGATACATGTCTAAAAGGATGTTTAGAGGTAGGTGGACCAGATGAGGTCGCACGGTTTGTTAAGACCACAAGGCATTGGCCTCACGCTTTCAAACTAGATGACCGTTTAAAGCCGGAGTATCCGCGGGCTGCCACAATATGTGCATCTGACTATGAAATATTCGATGAGATACAAAAGCGAAACATATCATGATGGAAAGCCAAAGACTGTATTTTAGAAAACCAGATGAGTCAGATGCGAAATTCATCTATAGTTTAGTAAATGACCCCGATTGGTTAGAATATATTGGCGATAGACAAGTAAATAGTCAGGAAGATGCCGTTCGTTTCATCACTGAAAATTTAAATGCACAGCATCATGACGAGCGCCTTGGATTGAAAATCTGCTGTATGCGGCTTAGCTATTTATCTGGAAAAAAAGAAAACAAAGACACACCTATAGGCGTTTGCGGTTTGCTCAAGAGAGATTATCTCGATTCGATTGATCTTGGATATGCTTTCACTAAACAATATCGAGGATTTGGGTATGCGATAGAAGCGGCTTCTTTTTTTAAAGCTCATGCTTTCAATGACTTAATGGTTGATAAGCTTTACGCTACAGTATCAAAAGACAATGCGAAATCTATTTCATTACTTGAACAGTTAGGTTTTAAATCACTTGGAAGGCTTTTAAAAAAGGACGAAGAATCTCGTGGTGTTTTACTCTATAGGATCTGCAGCGTTCATAAATTACCACTGTTGTAGTTTAGAATAAACTGAACAAGACACACCCAAATAGGTGTGGCTTGTTTCTGGCTATGTGCACAAAAAGCGCATCGAGATAATTACTGTGGTGTTCGTAAAATCATTAACCTGATTTCAGTCATGTCTTCTATTGCAAATTTCACTCCTTCGCGACCTAATCCTGACTCTTTCACCCCGCCGTATGGCATGTTGTCAACACGCCAACTGGGCACATCACCAATGACTACACCGCCGACATCTAATTCATCCCACGCTTTATGGGCCTTATAAATATCTCTGGTAAAAATGCCTGCTTGCAAACCAAATTGACT
This sequence comes from Glaciecola sp., assembly GCA_034112105.1. Lineage (GTDB taxonomy): Bacteria > Pseudomonadota > Gammaproteobacteria > Enterobacterales > Alteromonadaceae > Glaciecola. The sequence goes on from JAWUVZ010000070.1 coordinate 58,787, forward strand.
GTCATTGACTAATTTCAATGCTTCATCGAAGTCAGAGAAAGGTGCGATTGTTGAAACAGGTCCAAACGCTTCTTCCGTATTTATTTCACAGTTCGTTGGCACATCTTCAAGCAATGTCGCTTGCAACATTAGTCCATCTCTCGAGCCTCCGCACAGCAATCGTGCACCCGCGTTAACCGCACTTTTGATCCAACCCTCAAGGCGTTTAGCTTCTGACTCAGAGATCATTGGGCCAATGAACGTATCCTCATTCAATGGATCCCCATGAACCAAATTTTCGACCTTTTCAGTGTATGCATATTTAAACTTTTCATAAATGGATTCATGAATAAAAATACGTTGCACACTAATGCAACTTTGTCCTGACTGATAATAGGCACCAAAAACAATGCGTTCAACGGCATCCTCAATATCAGTATCGTGGTCGACTATACAACCAGCGTTACCACCCAGCTCTAGTATTACAGGCTTTTTACCTGCTTTGGCTTTTAATTTCCAACCGACGCTAGGTGAACCGGTGAAGCTTAGAAGTTTGAAGCGATTGTCAGTTGTAAAAAGGTCTGCACCATCTCTGCTGCAAGGTAATATTGAAAAAGCACCTTCAGGCAAATCTGTCTCAGCGAGAACCTCACCTATAATTAGGGCCCCAACAGGAGTCCTGCTAGCGGGCTTCAATACAAAAGAGCATCCTGCCGCTATAGCAGGAGCTATTTTATGAGCTGCCAAGTTTAATGGAAAATTAAAGGGAGATATAAAAGAGCAGGGACCAATTGGCACTTTCTTATATTGTCCTTGATACCCTTTGGCTCTTTCGGTAATTTCTAAATTCATTACCTCCCCATTAATACGCACTGATTCTTCTGCAGCGATTTTGAAGGTGTCTATTAGCCTCGTAACTTCACCTCGTGCATCTTTTATAGGTTTGCCAGCTTCAATGCACAATACATGCGCTAATTCATCAAATCGCTCTTTGAATCTTGTTACGCAGTGTTCTAATATCTGTTGACGTTTGTAAGCAGGCATTTTATTTAGTATTTTCTGGCTTTTCTCCGCCGCGTCAATAGCTTTATCAATTGTTTCTGCGTTAGCCATTGCAACCCTAGTAGCTACTTCTCCAGTATATTTGTTAGTTACTTCAAGATGTTGATTGGCAAAAACAGGTTTGTTTGCAAGGAAGTATGGATATTGTTTTGCTAGTTTAGTCATTATTATTTTCCTTTTACAAAGACACACCTTATTGTGAAATAGGTGTGTCTAGTTTTAGCCCAGATTGCAAGTTTAAAAAGAACCTTTAATAGGTGTGTCTTTATTCAGCTTAAATTTGGGGGATTAGAGCTTCGCACTAAGCTCTCGAATCGTTGTGTTTAATGTTTCATCATTCAAAGTATAATCAACCGGCACATCAATTAGATGAACTGCAGGGTCGGCGAGGCAATTTTGTAGGGTTGGGAGGAGCTCTTCTGTTGCCCCAATTCGCCACCCTTTGCCACCATATGATTCTACATATTTAACGAAATCAGGATTGCCATAGTCTAACCCGTAGTTTTCAAATTTCATGTTTGCTTGTTTCCACTTAATCATTCCGTAAGCATCGTCACGCAGTATGATCACTACAATATGAAGGTTTAGTCTGACTGCGGTTTCTAGTTCTTGGCTGTTCATCATAAAGCCCCCGTCTCCACAAACAGTAATGACTGCTTTTTCTGGGTAGACTAGTTTTGCAGCTATTGCCGAAGGTAGACCAGCTCCCATGGTTGCCAATGCATTATCGAGTAAAACTGTGTTCGGCAGGTAGGCAGGATAATTTCGAGCAAACCAAATTTTATAAACACCGTTATCTAGTGTAACGATCCCGTCTTTGGGCATTGCTTTTCGGATCTCTCGAACAAAACGCTCAGGTAGTATAGGGAAGCGATTATCATCTTCAGAAGCCTTTCTATGAGCTATATAAGCATCGTGAACATCTCTATAAAAATCCAGCGTCCAGCTATCTTGCGGTTTAATTTTTTCTTTAATTTGCCAAATGCTATTGGCTATATCACCAATTACTTCTAATTGTGGGAAGTAGACAGGGTCCACTGCAGCCGAATCAAAGTTTATATGAATCACTTTTTGATCATCATCTTCCATAAAGAAAGGGGGCTTTTCAACCACATCGTGTCCAACATTGATAATTAAATCAGCTCTATCGATAACGCGATGGACAAAATCACCAGATGACAAGGCTGTATTACCCATAAACAGCTTTCCACTCTCATCAAGTACTCCTTTACCCATTTGAGTTGTAATGTAAGGGATTCCCGTTTTATCGACAAACTCTTGAAGCATTTTAGCGGTAAGCTTGCGATTTGCTCCAGCGCCTATTAATAGAACTGGGGACTTTGCTTTTTCAATCATATCAACAGCAAGACTAATTGCTTTATATTCTGCAATTGGTCGTCTAGCGACGCTAGGCTTCAGTAACTTCGCGCTAGTAGATTCATCGGCGATGTCTTCAGGTAGTTCAATATGAACGGCTCCTGGCCGCTCCTCTGATGCAAGTCGAAAAGCTTCTCTGACGACCGATGGTATGCGATCTCCGCTAACAACTTGTGTTGTATATTTTGTAATAGGTCGCATCATATCGACTACATCAATGACTTGAAATCGGCCTTGTTTACTGGTCTTTATTGGTTTTTGGCCTGTTATCATTAGCATTGGCATCGCACCAAGTTGTGCGTATGCAGCCGGGGTTACTAAATTAGTTGCGCCCGGTCCTAATGTTGATAAACAAACTCCTACTTTACCAGTCAAGCGCCCATAAGTGGCGGCCATAAAACCAGCACCCTGCTCATGGCGGGTTAAAATAAGCTTGATTGATGAACTACGTAAGGATTCTAATAAATCGAGGTTTTCTTCGCCCGGTATACCAAATATATACTCCACGCCCTCTGCTTCAAGCGCCTTTACCATTAAATCAGATGCTTTCATAACTTTCCTTTTTCTTAACTAAGTGTCTAGTATAGACAGGTAAATTCAATTTACATATTCAGTTTAAGAATAAAGTATTAAGCTAAGCTTTCATTAGTGGTGCATATGATCGATATTTTAATACTGTGGCTCAGGCAATACCGTGGCTGTCATTAAAAGCACATTTTCTCTCGGTGCGTCTTGAAAACGAATAATTGCCTTATATTCAGTCTCAACTAAAGCAATTTTATCAAGGACAGCAGCGCCTTCAACAACACTACCGAAAACTGTGTAGCCCCAATTTTTCCCTGGATCTAAATTGTTATTATCTTTCATATTAAAAAAGAATTGGCGTTTGGCTGAATGCGGATCATCTTCTCTTGCCATAGCAATGCTGTGTAAATCATTTTTCAGTCCATTTCCAGATTCATTGATAATCGAACGACTAGCTTTCTTCTCCTGGTATTCCGCGTCGTAACCACCGCCTTGTATAATATAACCAGGAATAACGCGATGAAATAACGTGTTATCAAATTGGCCTCTTTTAACATAACTTAAGAAGTTATTTACGGTAGCGGGTGCTTTTCTTCTATTCAACTCAATCACTATATTACCCAAGCTAGTTTCAAACATTACCAATGGATAATAATTATCTTTTTGAATATTCTCTCCGGTTTGTCTTGGTGTGTTTGCCGTTACGCTAAAACTCAAAATCGCAAGCATGAAAAATGAATATATCGATTTGGCCATGTTATTGCCTTGCTTTGTACGTTGATAAAATACTGAACTTCTTATTACTATCAATGACTTCATACCCACCAAACAGTTTCTTTAACTTAATTGGGTAATCTAAATGACGATTACCCACAATTCTCAATTCACCACCATGTTTTAGTGCTTTTTTTGCATCGGTGAACATTTGATATGCAACGTGATCCGTAATCGTATTTTGTTGATGAAAGGGAGGGTTACACAATACAATGTCGTAATTCGACGATGCAAATTTCAACGGCTCTTCCAAGCAATTACTAACGATAAAAGTTGCTCGCTCCTCACTACCGATGTGATCAATAACGTTTTGTCTTGCAGATTCAACAGCCATAAAAGATTCATCGACGAAAGTGACATGCGCTGTTTTGTTCTGGTCTAACATAGACACACCTATTACGCCGTTACCGCAGCCCAAATCAATAACGCGTTTGTTGAGTGCATTAGGTAGATTTTTCAGCAATATTCTTGCGCCAATATCTAAATGCTCACGACAAAAAACATTAGCATGGTTGCTAAGAGTGAATGGAATTAGTGGGTCAGATACAATTGTAGGATAGGGAGATGTTTCTGTCTTAATACCCACATATTTAGCAAAAATAAGTCTGGCTTTCTTTTTTGCCAAAGATGTTGTTGTGGCGCCAATGTACTTTTCAAATAATTTTAAAACAGAATTTTGCACTGTCTTTACTTTTCCAGCTGCAATAATTGTTGTATTCACATCCAAGACAGACTGCAGAGTGATGAGTTGTTGTTCCAACAAAGCAAGTGAGCGTGGAATTTTAATTAGTACTACTTTTGCTTTGGCAGCAATAACTTCGGTGAGGTCAGTAAGTGCATCACAGAATTCGACATTCGCGGTGTCAAACCCATTTATCATAAGATTCGTCATCACACTTTTATGAGAAATCCATGAATCGGAAATGAATACTGGTTTTTTATGATTAAACCAACAAGTCAATGCACCAAAATCATCATTAATTATAAGTAGAGGTGTGTCTTTGTTTGAAGCATCGGCTAATAATGAGCAATTCTCTACATGTTCAATAATATATTCATCTGCCCCATCCCATGCTTGAAGACTCACATGCTGATACTTTGCGGGGTAACGTTCTAAATGTAAACTGCGCTCAAATGCAGTAAAATGTGTATTCATTGAATTACTCGTTTTGTTGACCTTGAGCAACTTTACCCAATTTTTGAGATTTTATGCAGCAATGTCTTTTTTTCAATCCTAATTCGCAGAGTCTACCCTTGGCTGACGCAAAGGTACAATATTTAGCGAATTGGCTCGATAATGAAACAGCAGATTCGTTGTTATATCTATTTCAGCGTGAGTTGGATTGGAGTGAGGGTGAAATAAAAATGTTTGGTAAAAAGATAAAAATCCCTCGTTTACAAGCCTGGTATGGTGATCCAGGAACTAACTATGAGTATTCGGGAGTCATCATGTCTTCAATTCCTTGGCACGATGAATTGCACAAATTGAAAACTAGATGTGAGCGTCAATGTGGCTCAGCATTTAACTCAGTCCTCGCAAATTTGTATAGACATGGTCAAGATAGCATGGGTATGCACTCTGATGATGAACCTGAATTAGGTAGTGAACCGCTCATTGCTTCAGTTTCTTTGGGGGAAGTAAGAAATTTTGATTTCAAGCATAAATTTAATGGTGAAAAATTTAGGTTGCCGTTAGAGCATGGCTCTTTATTAATTATGAGTGGTAAAACTCAAAAAAATTGGCAACATGGGATCGCCAAGACGAAGAAACAGGTCGCCCCCCGGATTAATTTTACTTTCAGAAAAATTCTTCGGTAGCAAAATTATCTACTTCTTTGAGTTGCCAAATTTTTGACTTGAGAGGTGTGTCTTTATTACGAGGTTTCAAACCAACTTTTAGCTGTGGCTTGTTTACGCAATTGTTGCGCTAAAGACACATCAATTTTAGAATGTAGATAAATACGAACGACGACATTAAATAGAGAGAAGTGATGACAGTAGAGCAAGGTATTATCGATAAACTAAATAAAAATTTTCAAATGTCATATCTGGAAGTATTAAATGAAAGTCACTTGCATAATGTGCCAGTAGACTCTGAAACTCATTTTAAAGTGACAATTGTTTCGAGTGATTTCGAAGGTAGACGGTTGATTCAACGACAGCGGTTAGTAAATCAATTATTGTCTGAAGAACTGGCCGGATCAGTTCATGCGTTGGCTCAGCACACGTATACCTTAGAAGAATGGAATAAGAAAAATGGTATATCTCCAGATTCTCCAAATTGTTTGGGTGGCGGTTCAAAATAAAATCGTAATAAGAGATACGTTTTAACATTCTGTTAAAAGAAATTATGTTCATTATCTGCTAGACTCGCGACAGTTTTGAAACAATAGAAATGTGAATATGTTTAATTTGATAAATGGTACGAAAGGGAATGTTAAAAATGACATTCTTTCTGGTATCACTGTTGCTTTTGCTTTGGTTCCCGAAGCAGTGGCATTTGCGTTCGTCGCTGGTGTTGAGCCAATGGTCGGTCTATACGCAGCCTTCATGATGGGCTTAATTACGTCAGCAATAGGTGGTCGCCCGGGTATGATTTCTGGCGCAACTGGAGCGATGGCAGTAGTAATGGTTGCTCTTGTTGCTCAACATGGCGTCCAATATTTATTCGCAGCTGTACTGCTGGCAGGATTACTCCAAATCATGGCTGGTATATTTAAGCTTGGCAAGTTCATTCGCTTAGTGCCTTATCCCGTTATGCTTGGATTCGTCAATGGCTTAGCGATTGTTATCTTTTTGGCGCAATTAGGTCAGTTTAAAATTACTAATTCTCTCGGCCAGCTAGAATGGATGAGCGGAACTGTGATGTATATAATGCTTGGATTGGTCGTTTTGACTATGGCTATAATTTATCTTTTACCAAAATTAACTACAGCGATACCTGCTTCTCTGGTTGCCATTGTTGGTGTTACAGCACTAGTTCATGGCCTAGATTTAGACGCTAGAACAGTTATCGATTTCGTCCGCGATATGGCTCCAGAAGCACAAAAAGATTCAGTTACTTTAGCAGGTGAATTGCCAACTTTCGCTATCCCAATAGTGCCTTTTACACTTCAAACACTGTATATTATTTTACCAACCGCGGTTATTTTGTCGCTTGTTGGTCTTATTGAATCGTTACTGACGTTATCACTTATCGATGAAATGACTGATACTCGAGGTCAGGGAAATCAAGAATGTGTGGGCCAAGGTGTAGCAAATACTGTGAATGGTTTCTTTGGTGGGATGGGCGGATGCGCGATGATTGGCCAAAGTATGATCAATATAAACTCAGGTGGCCGTGGACGCTTATCTGGCATCACTGCCGCATTGGTCTTACTTGGCTTTATTCTATTCGCTGCGCCTCTTATTGAAATGGTTCCGTTAGCGGCTCTGGTGGGCGTTATGTTCGTCGTCGTTATTGCAACGTTCGAATGGGCCTCTTTTAGAATTGTACGTGGCGTTAATAAAGAAGATGCTTTTGTTTTATTTCTGGTTACCGGTGTCACAGTTGCCGTTGATTTGGCTATAGCTGTTATTGTCGGCGTAATAGTCTCGGCCCTTGTATTTGAATGGAAGCATGCAACACATATGATTGCGAATACCAATACAGATGATGATGGCTGGAAAGTTTACGATTTAGACGGTCCATTGTTCTTTGGTTCGGTAACTCATTTTAGAGAGATTTTCGATCCACAGAATGATCCTGGTGACGTGGTTATCGATTTTCGAGAGTCAAGAATCTGGGACTCTTCAGGTATTGATGCATTAGATGGTCTTGCCGATAAATACAAAGAACAAGGCAAAAAATTGCATATTAGGCATATCAGCCCTGAATGCAGAGTTTTACTTAAGAAGGCAGGCGCATACGTCGAAATTAACGTAAATGAAGACCCTCGATATCGTGTTGTTTCAGATACGCTGGGCTAGTATAGAAAATCAATTACTAATCACTTAGAAGTCGTAAAACAGGGAGCGTCTCGCTCCCTTCTTGATTTCCTGAAGTTAAATTTACAAAGGTTAACCTCGGTATAACGTTTTTATAAGATGAAACCCAAATTGAGTTTTTATAGGCCCATGAACCGTCAATATCTCTTGTTTAAATACGACGTTTTCAAATGCCTTTACCATGTCTCCACGACGAAACTCACCTAAATCTCCCCCTTTCTTTGCCGATGGGCATAGGCTATATTTCTTGGCCAACGTTTGAAAATTAACGCCTTTGTCTAATTGAATTTTAATGCTTTGGGCTTCTTCTTTAGTTTTGACTAATATATGACATGCACTTGCTTTCATATTTCCAAGTTACCTTATTGCACTTTTTTAAATAAAAGAGTCATACGAGTTGATTCGCCAATTGCGTTCACTTTGTCTTTTAATATTGGATCATCACTTGTGCCGTTGTACGAGGGAGGAAGTCTCCATACAGCATCGTTTTCCGTTGGAACATCATTTGCATTTTCGTTAAAATTAGCCTCACTAACTAGTTCAAAGCCTGCTTTTTTAAATATTTCTATTACCGCCGATTTCTTTAAGTAACCAGCGCTACCATCTGCCCATTTATCTAGATTTGTCTCTGGTGCTTGATGTTGAACAACACCAACCAATCCATCATCTTTAAGTAGTACTTTTGCCGCAGCTAATGCCTCAGTCATTGTGCCAGCTTCACTTTCGAATCGGTTTAAGTTGTGCAGCGCTCTTATAAATAGTACACGGTCAACTGTCCCAGATAATTCATCTGGTGGTGTGTTAAAAGTAAAGCCAATTGATTTTGGCGCTTCTTCTGCAAATTCGCCGACCATATCGGGAAATTTTGCTGTTCGTTCAATTGCTTTTTGGATACCTTCTTCAGAGAAGAAACCAAATCGAGGCCACATATCATCGTTATAATTAATGCCGTACAACTGGCCACCAGCGCCTAGATAATGGGCTAGAATTTTTGAATACCAACCACCGCCAGGCAGTGCTTCGGCAACCGTCATTCCTTGAGCTATCTGGAAAAATTCAAGTGTCTGCATGGGGTTGCGTGCGTCGTCTCTTGATTTATCTTCATTACTACGATTTTCTATAGCGTTAAATAGCATTCCTGTCTCGATTGCAGGAGTAGCGTCTTCTAAAGTTGTACCTTGACGTGCCTTTTGAGCTCCGGGCTCAGTGCTTTTCATTTCTTCTTTAGGCCGTTCCGAACAACCAAGCGTCGCGATAAGTGCTAATGCACATGTGGATGAAATGGCTGATTTTTTAAACATGATAATCCTTATTGGTGTCAAAATTTTTGTATGTTATCGCATTTGCTTTATAGCTAAGATTGATGATCAATTATTGTTGTTGGCTAAGCCAATTAACTAAATCTACAATATCTTGTGCGGTCATATCTCTTGAAAACTTAGCTTGATACTTGCCGTTCACAATAACATTCGGAACCCCTTTTAAATGCTCCTTAAATTGGTCTATTTCATCATTATTCTGCGTAAACGCTTCCGTCACCTCTGCTTTGTTTAATGTATTTTCAAAATCGGTTATTGATACGGCTGAATTAAATAATTCTTTCAGATCTGCAAGACCTTCTATTTTTTTTCCTTGCTTATGGATATGTGCAAATATTGCTGCATTCATTGATTCCTCCAAACCTAACGCTCTGCCGACAAGCATCGCCTGAGTTGCTTGCTCTTGAATTTCTGGTGTCGTAAACTTCATAAAATTAACATGAACTTTTCGAAATTTTACATCACTATCCAATTTTGACTTTATTTTATTAGCTAACGTTTCAAAGCGATAGCACGCAGGGCACCAAAATGAAAAATACTCGACTATTTCCTGTTGCTCAGATGGTGTATCAGCAATAATGTTGTAATGAGTACCTTGTACCCATTTTACTGGTAATAGCGGCGATAGTGCCTGCTTTGATCCCGCTTCAGCTTCACTAATCGTTGGGCTTGAATGCGTTGGAGGTGCTTCAGAGCATCCTACAATTGCTATACTTAATAGTAACGTTACAAAAAATACGATTGAAGTCTTTGTCATTTTATTTCCTAAAATAAATTTCATTAGTTGAGCCACTGATTATAGATGCTTTTTAGTAATGGTAAACCCATTCGGTGCAATTGCATAAAGTCTCAAAAATCAGTGAATAAAGACACACCTATTTTATGCTAAATAAGGTGTGTCTTTATTCACTGATTTTTAAAATTAAGGCGTTGGGCAAAAGTTTCTGTCAAAAACCTCTAACATTTATCTTTAATATTGGAAACAGGTGTGTCCTTATTCAGGATTTGGAAGCAAAAAAAAGGACCTTGCGGTCCTTTTCGTATAAATTGTGCTTGTTACTATGACTGTTTTGTTAACCATACAATGAGGTTTACAATATCGTCCGATGTCATTTCTCTTGAAAATGTAGCTTGATATTTACCATTTACAATAAAGTTGGGTACGCCGGTTAAATTTTCGCGATACGTATCAATTTCCCTATTATTTTTATTAACTAAGCTTTTTACACTGAAGCTTGATGCCATTTTGTCAAACTCTTCAGCTTCAACACCGTTGATGATGAAGACGCTACGCAGATCTCTTAAACCAGTCACTGTTGAACGTTGTTCATGAATATAGTTGAAAATAGCGGCATTCAACGCTTCTTCTTTTTTCATTACGCGTCCAATAATCATGGCTTTAGTCGCATCGTCCTGAACGTCCGGACTAGCATTCCTCATAAAGTTAACTTGGATTTTAGAAAACGTCACATCTTCATCTAAGCCTTCTTTTATACTCTTGACCAAAGGTTCAAAGCTATAACAAGCCGGACACCAAAATGAAAAAAACTCTTTTACTTCTGGTTTTGCGGTTGCTTTATCGCTAATTACTTTGTAATGCGTGCCTTCTTGCCATTGATCGGCTGCACTGACTGAAAGTGGGAACAGCATTGCAACGAGCAATATTGAAAACAGCTTTTTCATAGAAATTCCTTAAATTGGTATGATAATAGTAAGACTAAATGATTCTAAATTCTATGATAACAATATCACAAAGCAAAATACGTTTTCAAAATATAAGGCCGAATAAACTCATTTACTCGATCTTGTTCAGGTAATATTCAGATTCAAAATCTTATCGTGGTGACTATGTTATCTGCTTAGTTTGCCTGGTATCGCATATTCACAACAATTTTCCGTGATTGACCTACAAAACCAAATACATCTTCAAAACCTTCATTCAACAAATTATCAACACGAAGTCCAAACGCAAGTTCCTCATTGTATTGATATTGATAGTTTGCACTTATTAACCAATAAGGATCCAATCCAACAATTTGGGCCGGATTGGGGAAGGGTGGGAAGAAACGATCTTGTTTTGAGCCCGCATAATCAGCTTGAACATAAATATTACTGATTTTACTCAGTGCATAATTAATTGTAGTTGAAGCCGAATGACGAGCTCGCCTAAGTTCAACTTCGGTTGGCGCTCGTGCGTCTAAGTATGCAAAACTAGCTGACCAGCTAATATCTCTCCAATCCCCATATATGGAAAGCTCTACACCCTTTCTTGTGGATGTATCATCAATATTTTGCGCCGTAAAGGCACTGGTTGCAGGGTCAAAGACAAAGCCATTGATTTCGTTCTCTAATTTGGTATCAAAATGAGTCAGTTCAGCATTAAATCGGTCTGACAAATTATAGATTAAGCCAATTTCATTTGCATAACTGGATTCAGGAACCAGTCTCGAGTTGCCTGTAAAAGTACCGGGAAAGAAACCAAACCTCTCAGTAAAAGTCGGATTTTTAACCGCTTTACCACGACTTATAAAAGCCTTTAATTGCTTAGAGAAATTGTAGTTTAGTCCTAACCTAAAACTATTAGCATCATCAAATTCATCACTTTGATCTGCTCTGATGCTATAACTAGCATAAAGCTTTTTAGCAACTTCATACTGACCATCACTCAATACGGAAATAGTTTGATTATCTTGAGTTTGGTTTGGATTACCAAAAACGTTAGGGCCGCTTTGCTCGAAGTCTTCTTTTACACTATCAAGTCCAACATTAATGAAATCATTTGCGCCTAAATTAATGTAGTTTATCCAATTAACTCGTTGAGTCTTGCCAACGGTACCACCGGAAAATACATCATTTGAAAAGCTATCGCTGGCAAAGCGATTTAATTGATAACTCAATGACTGCGTCCATATACTCCGGGCGGGGGTGAAATCCCATCTCAATAGCGCATTTAGTTGCTTACCGTTTGAATAGTTATCAGCATCAACGGGCAAACCCGTATTGGCGAAGTCGATAGCATCAAACTCAGTGAAAAAATCCACGAGTCTAATATTGAACGTCAAGTTGTGTTCTTTGTTAACCTGATATGTAACATTAGTATTGAATGAGGTGTTTCGATAACCGTCTTCTTCACTACCTTGCCTTGATATGTTTTCACCGTCCGTTTTAAGGTGGTTTAAATTAGCTGACAATGACAATCCATCCTGTCGGACTTTATAATTAACTCCCAATTGGCGAGTTGCTTGCGCACCAATTCCAAGATTAGCTGATAATTTGTGTTGGCCAGAAACTTCCGCTTTTTTACTCGTAATACTAATGACGCCTGAAACTGCGCTACTTCCCCATAGCGCACTTTGCGGTCCTCTGAGTAACTCAATGCGTTCAATGTCTGATACGAGTAAATGTGCAAAGTTAACTAAACCACCTTGGCCAATGTCGTTTATTTCTACACCATCTACCAAAACTAAAATATGATTACTCTCACTTCCTCGAAAGCGAATTTCAGTTAACGTGCCTGTAGGCCCTGATTGACTTATATTTATACTAGCAAAAGAACGCAATAAATCGGTCACTGTTGCAGCGCCTGAGGCTTCGATAGTCTCTGCGTTAATGAGGGAAACAGACCCAGCAAGTGTTGATTTATCAACAGGCGCTCTTGAGCCTATTATGCTAATAGTTTCAATGGATTGATTTTGTTCGAAAGCTACAATAGACGTAGAATAAGAGGCGGCACAAATTGCTGCCAATAAAGTAAGTTTTGTTTTCATGAAATTAAGACTCTGTATATGCTCCGCCCGAGCATGACAAAAAAGAAAGGCAAATTGCCGACACCTATCAAGGCCGGTATCCGGGCTTACATTTTCTTATTTAAACCTTCCCGTGTTTACACACAGTGGATGACGCCGATAAATATATCAGTGAAAAATAAGTGAAAGTTTTTAGGACTTTCAATGTTTACCGTTGCGGGGGCAGCGCTGGATTTACACCAGTTTCCCGTTTAACTTTTTGCATTAGTACAAAAAGCACCTTGAAGGGCGCAGAGTATAAAGTTTTTACGACAGATGTGAATGATTATTTTGAATGAAACTGCAGTGGTAGCTCTTGAAGTGCTGACAACTGCTCTTTCAGTGCTAATATTTGGTTTTCCCAATACTTTTCTTCAGCAAACCATGGAAATGCATTCGGGAATGCTGGATCTTCCCAGCGCAAAGTTAGCCAGGCCATGTAGTGTATCATTCGCATAGCACGCAGAGGTTCGATGAGTGATAATTGCCCTATATCGAATTCATTAAATTCATTATAAGCATCAATCAGCTTATCTAGTTGAATAACTTGTTGTTGGCGTTCGCCTGAAAGCATCATCCAAATATCTTGGACTGCAGGGCCCATTCGACAGTCGTCAAGATCGACGAAGGTCGGCCCATCTCGGTATAATATGTTGCCCGGATGCAAATCACCATGTACACGAATCGATTTGTAATTTTTCGCGAATTGGCTTTTGGTTTCCGTAATCACCTGCTCAAGAATAGTATGGAATACAGTTTGTAAATGTTGCGGAATCAGCGAACCCGTTAATAAAACTTGTTTAGGTGTGTCTAAATAGCTGGTAGTGCAAACTTCGGGGCGATGTTCGAACGGTTTAGACTTAGCGACCTTGTGCATACGGCCAATAACCCCCCCCATCCACTCAAGCTGGATTAGGTTATCAACTTCAAACTGACGTCCACCTATGGAAGGGAAAAGTGCAAACCGATGGTTAGCATGTTGATGTAAACTCGCACCATTGATTATGAATGGCGCGACTACAGGAATTTTATCTCCGACCAACTCCAATGCAAAATCATGTTCTTCTTGAATTTGCTCATCATCCCACCGTCCAGGACGATAGAATTTGGCTACATAACGCTTACTATCCTCGCCAACGAACTGGTAAACCCTATTTTCATAACTATTTAATGCTAACAAGCCAGACGATGCTTGAACATCAACAGTTTCAATAGCATCAAGGATGAGCTCTGGTGTCAATCCTGCAAAGGAGAAATCAGACACCAGTAAAAATAAATCGACTAGTTTCTTTGATTTTAATTATTTGACCATCTTCATCTTGGGTCTCTAAGTAAAAAGTAAAATCGGTAATTTCTTCAGTAAGGGAGTAAGGACTCGTAACAACGCTAATAGGAAGCGTATAAATCTCTCCACCACGGACTGTTACTTCGCTTCTACCTACAAACTTAGCGCCATCAATCCCACTAATTGAGACTTTAAATATACGGTCATTCTGTGATTTATTTAATAACTTTAATGTAAAAACGTTTTCGATTAACCCTTGGTTAGTCTCCCTGTAGAGTGAGTTTCTATCCTTTATAATATCGAGTTCTAATGGAGCTCGGGAGTATATGTCGAATACGAGTAAACTGGTCATAATAAGCAAAACAATGGCATAGCCCACTAGCTTTGGCCGCACTATTTTTGTTTTTCCACCAGAAAGTTGGTGCTCGGACGTGAAACTAATCAAGCCTTTTTCATACCCCATTTTGTCCATAACTCCATTACAGGCATCTACACAGGCGCCACAATTAATACACTCATATTGTAAGCCATTGCGAATATCTATTCCTGTAGGGCATACCTGAACGCAGAGATTACAATCGATACAGTCTCCTAGACCTGTCTCTTGTAACTGCTCCGGAGTGGCTTTACGTGAACGTGGGCCGCGTTTTTCACCTCTACTTGGATCATAGGCGACAGTAAAGGTGTCTTTGTCGAACATTGCTGACTGAAAACGCGCATAAGGACACATGTGAATGCACATGATTTCGCGCATATAGCCCGCATTACCATAAGTACAAACGGTAAAAAATAGGATAAAAAATCCAGCCCAAAAGCTAACGTTAAATGTGAAAAAATTAACAAATAAAGTATCTATTGGCGAAAAATAGCCGACAAAGGTCATAGCAGTTAGCAACGCCACGACAATCCAAGAAAAGTGCTTAAGGGTTTTACGAACCAATTTATCGAGATCCATTTTACGTTCATCAAGTTTCATCCGTTTATGTCGGCTACCTTCAATTTTCTCCTCAAACCAAATGTAAATAAATGTACAAGTGGTTTGAGGGCACATAAAACCGCACCAAACGCGACCAGCAAAGGTAGTAACGAAAAAAAGCGCAAATGCGGAGACAATCAAAATATAAGCGAGGATGGTAAGATCTTGAGGCCAAAGCGTCATTGCAAATATATTAAAGCGTTGTTCACCGATATCGAAAAGAATGGCTTGGTTACCATTATATTGAAGCCAAGGTATGGCAGCAAAAAGACTTAAAAATATCAAACCAAAAAAACGCCTAATATTCTCAAGCATTCCTTCAACAGCCCGCACATAAATACGACTTCTCGCAGAATAGTTAGCAGTCTCTGCTGGTTTATGGATTTTGACCGGTGTGACATCTTTAATTTTTATTTTTTCGCTCATGAACGACTCCGAGAAGTGCTAAAGGTAGTGCTGAAAATGGAATGAATAAATGCACTTAAAATTGCTAACACAGTATAACAACTTGCTATAAAGAATTGTTATTTCAGATCAAAAAATATGACATTCTCTACCAAACTACAAACGATAACTTTATTCATAATTACTAACGGTATAATCTATACAGATGTATTAGTGAATATCTTTGTTTCCTCGGATTAGGCAACTAGTATAGTATGCACAGAGTATTGTTGTTGTTATACGTTACAATCTATCTTAAGGACTCTTGTTTAAATATGTGGCGCGCTTTTGTCGTTTTCATTGAAATAGTAATATTGGTTATCGTGCTAAGGACTTCGTTTGTTCAATATTTCTTGTCAGATATTCAGCAGACTGTTTCCGGTTGGATTGAGGCCGTAGTTGATATTCCGGAACAGCAATCACTTTCAGTGTTGAGAGAAAAATTCTTCTATAACAATATGCTACTTCAACCGCATCAAACTGACTATGTGCTAGATATTACTGAGAGCAGGGAAAAATTAGAGTCCTTCAGGCAATTCTATTGCGTCAAAAAAGACAAAAATCCGTTTATATACGGACAAAACTTGACTCGATTATGTAATCAAATTCAAAGCACCAAGTTTTAGGTTATATAAATACTGAACTAAAGGTATTAATCATTGGTCTTAACAGCCAGCTAATTTAGTTATTGTCAGAGGATATTTTTATGGTCAATTATTTTAAAGGGCTCCTTCTTGTTTCTGTATTTCTACTGAGCGCTCAAGCAATGGCATCTAATATGGAAAGTGCTGATATAGATGATGTTGAATTACAAAAAGCGCAAAGTAATGTGTCAATAGAATGGATTGAACCAAAAAAATTCCGTGATGTTAGGCACCCAACAATGTCTCGAAAACGTTATAGAGAGTCGGTATTACTCGAGCTAGAAACGTTTATTACTTCATTAGGCGAAGAACTTCCTGAGGGCCATAAACTCAATTTAAAAGTCACTGACTTGGATTTAGCTGGCACCGTCCAATCGCCAGCAATGGCGGGGTTGAGGAACTTTTCTAATGGTGGAATAGACAATTATCGAATTGTCAGGGATATTGATATTCCTCGCATGGCATTTTCATATGCACTGGTCGATGACCAAGGAAAAGTTTTGAAGCAAGACGACGTTGATTTAAAAGACATGAGTTTTTTGTCAAGAACTGGTTCGGTTAATAAAAATACGTCGTTAATATATGAAAAAGTGATGATTTCAAGATGGTTTAAGGAAACATTCATGTCTGAAATTCGGTAATGTTGATTATTTCAATAAAGCTGCAGCAGTCTAATTAAGCCGTGGTTCATTCTGTTTAGCTAAAATAGTAAGTTAGTTGCGCTAATGTGCACTTAAGTTGCTATTTTAATATTTACTAGAATGAGTGTCTTTTTAAGAGCTCATTTAGATATCTGAAAGTACGAAAAAACCTCAAGAGTTGGACATAAGAGCCAACAGCCATTACATTACCTTCATCATTTAGATTAACTTTACCAACATATCTATGACACCCGCGATCCTATTTTTAGAAAAGCAAAAAGCATCTTTTGAGTTGCTTGAATATTTGCATGACGAGAATAATCAGTCTTTTTCAAACGAAGCGTCAGAAAAGTTGGGGCTAGCGCCTGAGACCGTATTTAAAACGCTCGTGGTTGAAGTTGATACCAATAATTTTGTAGTTGCAATTGTCCCTTCAGATAAGCAACTTAGTTTGAAAAAATTAGCAAAAGCTGCGTCGGGTAAAAAAGCGGTAATGGCCGAAGCTAGAAAGGTACAAAGTATGTCTGGATATGTGCTTGGTGGCGTAAGCCCATTCGGGCAAAAGAAACGTTTAATCACTTTATTAGACAGTAGTGCTAATTACTTTAATAAAATTTATGTGAGCGGCGGCAGAAGGGGACTTGAAATAGCGATTTCCCCCGATTCAATTAAGCAATTTTTAAATGCTGCGGTTGAAGATATTGCTGCACAATAATAACTATTCAAATAAAGGTGTTTAATGAAAATCGAAACCAAACTAGTCAATTATAACGATGAAAAGCAAGCAAATGAATTGTTACTCCTGTTAAATGAATACGCTAAGGATCCGATGGGTGGTGGTAGCGAGCTAGCTGGACATTCTAAATCTAATCTGATTAAAGAATTAAAAAAGCGTTCATTTATTTTTTCTATTATTTGTTATGTAGATGGAAAACCTGCGGGATTCTCAAATTGCATTGAAGGCTTTTCTACATTTAAGTGTAAGCCACTAATCAATATTCATGATTTTGCAGTTAACCCTGAATTCAGAGGACTGCAACTGAGCCAGCAATTAATGAATAAGATTGAAGATATCGCCATATCGAAGGGATGTTGCAAGATTACCCTTGAAGTTTTAGAAGGAAACCAAGTCGCTAAAAATGCTTACATAAAAGCGGGCTTTAAAGGTTATGAATTGGATCCTGAAATGGGGAAAGCTGTATTTTGGGAAAAATCGCTTTAGGACATATTTTTCTATATCTGAGAGGTGCTGCTCGATATACAACAACGAGTAGAACTTCTATAGTAATAAGTGGTAGCGATAAAAATTAGTCTATATGACTATATTTATAAATCACATATTTCTGATATAACTCGCCGGGTCTAAGGATATCCTGGTCTAATGCTTGGTGATTAATAGCGTCGGGATAGCCTTGAGCCTCTAAACACAAAGCAGATTGTGGTGTAGGTAAAAATTTACCAGAATAAAATTGAATGCCAACTTGGTCTGATTCTACTTCCAAGCTTATTTTATGCTTTCTCGACGTCAGTTTAGCCATATTCCTATCTGTGGCGCGATAACAATGATCGAAATCACCTGACCTTAGCCTATTCCCTAGAATAGCACTTTCATTGAAATCGAATCGTGTATTTGCAACAGCTTCAAAATAACCTAATGGAATACTCTCTCGGTCTACAGGTAAATATGCATCACCTTTAATACGCAATTCTAAATCATAAATATTCTCTTCTCCCATATTGAAGTAGGCATGATTACATAGACTAATGGGGGTCGGTTTTGTAGATGTTGCTGAAAAATCAAACCTAAGTTCGTTATGTTCGGAAAGAGTAAACAGTACCTGAGCATTCACTGCACCGGGATAACCTTGGTCGCCATCTGGAGAATGAAGTTCAAAGATTAATGAGTTTCCTTGAGTGTTGGTCCCATGAGATTGCCATATTCTATTGGAGAAACCACATTCCCCACCATGTAAATTATGTTTTCCTTCATTTGTACAAATATTAAATTCGATACCATCGAGCGAAAAGCGACTTTTTGAAATTCGATTACTGGTTCTTCCTACCGATGCCCCCATATAAGACTCATCATCAACAATAGCTTGATCATTTGAATGATTTAGAGTTGTCTCAACCAATTTTCCACTGCGGTCAGGGACTTTTATTGACAGGATACGCGCACCAAAGTCGCATAGTTCCACTTGCATGCCGTTCTTGTTTCGCAGTGTGAATTTCTTCAAGCTCGACATCTATTAACCCTATCACTTTTTAATTTGGAAGATATTTATCAACTTATATTAACTGATAAATAGGATTTATTAAATATTGATTTCTTGTTTCCCCTCTAATATCTATTTTAAAGACAAACATGTGGTGAAGATTCTATGTTTAATTATGTGCAAAGAGGTGTGTCCTTGTTTATCTTTCAAAGAGGTGTGTCCTTGTTCTTGTTTATCTCTCAAATTATGTGACAGTAGGTGTGGCGTTATTCATCCTTTATTCATCTTTTTAAATATGCTTATCGCAGAATTAAATGCGAGGGAAAATGCTTGTCTTTTTTACCGTAGCATAGGCGAAGCTGGTGTCGATAGAAGCGATACTGCCAATTGGGTGAAGTACTTTTCGCACAAAGACTTCATAAGCATGCAGGTCTGCAACGACAATCTTTAATAAATAGTCCGATACGCCAGTCATCACGTAACATTCCAATACTTGTTCAGCAAATTCAATGTGTTGCTCGAAATTGGATACAACGTCAGCTGAATGTTTGTCTAACTCAACACGTGCAAATACGGTGATAGGGAGTCCATATGCTTGCGCATCGACTTCAACGCCATAACCTTTAATAATGCCTTCGTTTTCTAAATTTCTAAGGCGCCGTAAACAAGGTGACGGACTTAAATTTACTTTAGCTGCTAGTTCTTGATTACTCATTCGTCCATCGGTCTGCAATTCTCGAATAATTTCACGATCCTTGCTATCCATACTCATTTTTGAATTGCTCATTTTGGCATTTTCTGCTAATTCACCCTCAATATAACGCTAAACTAACACGAAAAAACCTTTCACTGAAGCATATAATTATCAAAGCGTACAATGCTAAATTCTGTTGAAAGCACACAGTAAACATTGTACAAGACTCAGATTATCGCGGAGGTTTTATGCAAGGCATGAATAAGAATTTTTCAACGCTAGCTATTCATCATGGTTACGATGCCCAAGCTAATCAGGGCGCTCTAACACCGCCCGTGCATTTTACTTCCACCTTTGCATTTGAAACCGCGGAAGCGGGTGGTGAAATGTTTGCTGGAGAAAGAGATGGACATTTCTATTCACGGATTTCAAACCCAACCTTAGACATTCTAGAAAAGCGTATTGCGATACTAGAAGGAACGGAAGCAGGTTTGGCTTTAGCCTCGGGTATTGGCGCTATTTCTTCAACAATGTGGACGCTACTTTCCCCAGGTGATGAGATTATTGTTGATAAAACCCTATATGGCTGCACATTTTCATTTTTAAATCACGGACTGGCTAAGTTTGGAATTAAAGTGACACATGTTGATTTGTCCAATCACGAGTTAGTGAACGATATTATTTCAGATAATACCAAAGTGGTTTATTTTGAGACGCCTGCGAACCCTAATATGCGCTTAGTAGATATTGAGGCTGTGTCAAAGATTGCCCATAAATACAATGCGACTGTGGTTGTCGATAATACTTATGCGACTCCTTATTTAACTCAACCAATTAAATTGGGCGCGGATATTGTGGTGCATTCAGCAACAAAATACCTCGGGGGCCACGGTGATTTAGTCGCCGGTTTAATTGCGGGGCCTAAAGAAATAGTCACTCAAATTCGCTTATATGGAATGAAAGATATGACCGGTGCATGCATGGCTCCGTTCAATGCTATGTTAGTGATGCGCGGTATGAAAACCCTCGAGCTGAGAATGGATAGACATTGTCAAAGTGCGATGCGTGTTGCAAAGATGCTAGAGGCAAATCCCGCCGTTGAAACGGTTTGTTATCCAGGGTTGGCTAGTTTTGAGCAATTTGAATTAGCGAAAAAACAGATGTCGGATTTTGGTGGCATGATCACTTTTGAAGTCAAGGGTGGTGTTCAGGCTGGTATTAATATGATGAACAAGCTAAAAATGATACAACGAGCAGTTTCACTTGGGGATGCAGAAACTTTGGTGCAACATCCAGCTAGTATGACACATTCAACTTATACACCTGAAGAACGCATGGAACATGGGATTAGTGATGGTTTAATTCGTTTGTCGGTCGGTTTGGAAGGTGTTGAAGATATTTTGGATGACTTACAACAGGCTCTTAATTCAATGGCGAGTGAGTTATCAGCGCTCAGTCTAGATAGTTCGGCTAGTGGCAAGTCCTGCGAGCACGCTTAAAACGCAGTAATGAAGTAGGTTAAAACTAGTCGTCAGTGAGAATAATTGCCCACTACAATCAGGCATTATTCTCTTTTTGTTAGTAAAACAACCATTGCTACGCCGCCTAAAATAATGATTGAGGCTAACGCTAGCCTAATACTCACCTCTTCTCCTAACCAGATAACCCCGCCAACAGTTGCGATTACCGGAACTGTCAATTGCAATGATGCAGATGATGCTGCTTTCAACTCTGGAAGAACCGCATACCAGATTGCATAGCCGATACCAGACGTCATTGCGCCTGATATTATAGCAAACATAAGTCCCGTTGCGGATACCGACATACTATTGATGAAAACAAGACTTAGCGGAGCTGTAATTATCGACGCTCTAATAAAGTTTTCAGCTGTCGATTGGGTTGGGTTAGTAACTCGCTTGCCTAAAATACAATAAATTCCCCAAGCAACTCCAGCTATAACCATGAGCAAAGCCCCAAAGATTGGAGGGGCAGTGATGCCTGGTAAAAAGAGGTAAACAAGGCCAATCAGGGCCATAGCGAAACCGAACCATTGTGCAAAACTGAATCGCGAACCTTGTATTAATGCATGCGACAGCATAGTAATTTGTACTGCTGCAAATAGGATCAACGCACCGGTGCCAGCTGGCAAGGTGATATAAGAAAATGAAAATCCAGTGGCATAAAAAAAAAGCGCGAGACCGCCTGACCAGGTACTTTTTTCGAGTGCAAACAAGCGACCTAAGTTTGCAAAAAATGCATCTGGATTGGCCGACGTTTTGTATAATCCGACCCCCGCATTGTTTAAGATAGCTTCTGGCTCTGCAGCAGTTTTATCAGCAAACTCAGTTTTCTGAAGCATTAGCTTCGGAATAGAAACTAATAAAACACACAACATTAATGCGCCACTGAGCAATCTAACCGTCGTAAAGCTAGCAGGATCAATAGTTCCTTGCTCTAACGCTAAACGACACAAAACTGAATTTCCAGCAAAGGCTAATATCGCAACAACGGTACCTACAATTAAGCGAAAATTCATAATGTAGGACCCATCCTTAAAACAATATTTGTATAACTATGTGACGCCGATTATCGTCAACGTTGATTTCAGATAATCAGCAAAATACAGAACTAGACGTAATCAAATTGTTGGTCTTCAACTGCCATTAGATCGTCGGCTGCAGCTAAAACTACTGATTTGTGAATATCCTTCCTAGGCAGTAATCGTTTCATGTAAAAATCACATGTATTCGCTTTACCCTTTGCTACAAGGTCGTTTGATGAATGTTGGGCGGCGCTTGCCATATCGAGCCACAACACACCTAACAAAGAATAAGCACTGTAATGCAAGTAATCCGTTGCAGCACCGGCAATATCTACGGCATTGGCACCTAATAATGCCTGAGAAGTTTCATTCCAGTCTTGTAATAAATTAACTGCTTGGGCTTGCCTAACGCTATCGGTCATTGCAGCGATACGCGAAGACAACAGATTAAACGCAGCTTGCTGCATGTCGCCGCCATCACGTGTTAATTTACGCCCAATTAGATCCGCGGCTTGAATGCCATTGGTGCCCTCATAAAGTTGGGCAATACGGGTATCTCGCACAAGCTGCTCCATACCCCATTCACGCACGTAGCCGTGACCTCCATAAACCTGTATACCAATATTAGTGACTTCTGTGGCCATGTCAGTCATAAAGCCTTTACAAATAGGCGTTAGAAAGGCGATCACCTTTTTGGCATCTGCATGTCGCTCATCGCTAGTATATTTTTCAACGTCCATTTGTTGTGCATAGAGCATAGCAAGTGCTCTACAACCTTCCGTTAGTGCTTTTTGAGTGAGTAGCATTTTTTTCACGTCCGGATGATGCAAAATAGCGTCTGCTTTTTGAGCTGGTTGTTGCACACCTTGTGGTGCTCTTGATTGCAAACGATCACGTGCATAGGAGAGTGCTCCTTGATAAGAAGCCTCAGCCGCGCCTAAGCCCTGCAAACCCACTTGGAATCGAGCGTCATTCATCATAGTGAACATGCAAGCAAGTCCTTTATTCTCCTCGCCCACTAACCAACCTTTTGCATCGTCGTAATTCATAACACAAGTTGGACTTCCTTTAATTCCCATTTTCTTTTCGATGCTGCCAACACCGACTGCGTTTTTCTCTCCTGGCTCGCCGTTTTCATCCAATAAAAATTTAGGCACCAAAAATAGACTAATTCCGCGCACACCGGGAGGTGCATCAGGCAATCTAGCAAGCACAAGGTGAATAATGTTGTCAGTCCAATCTTGGTCGCCACCCGTGATAAAAATTTTATTACCTGTGACTGAATAAGAACCATCTTGTTGTGGTATTGCTTTTGAATTCAACAAAGCCAAGTCGGTTCCAGCATGAGGTTCTGTCAGATTCATTGTGCCAGTCCATTCACCGCTAATAAGCTTAGGTAAATATAGTGCCTTTAATTGGTCGGTTGCATGTTTGTCTACAGCAAGTACTGCACTTTCTGTCAGCATAGTAGTTAAACGCCAACTGAGGTTTGCCGCATTAAGCATTTCATGCACTGGAATGGCCGCGGTATAAGGTAGGTCCTGCCCGTCAAAATCAGGATTACCTAACATGGCATTCCAACCGTTAGCAATGTACTGCTTATAAGCCTGCGCAAATCCCGTTGGCGTTATAACTGAACCGTCAACTAACTTGCAACCTTCCTCGTCCCCTTCCCGGTTAAGCGGCGCGACAGCCTCTTCGGCGAATTTTGCCCCTTGAGCAATAATTTCGCCGATTAACTCTGAATCCATTCCCTGGGCACCGATGTTTAGGTAATGCTGGTCAATGGCTAGCCAGTCGTTTAATAAAAATTGTATGTCTGCGATGGGCGCTTTAAATTGCGGCATAGGAACTCCTAAGTATGCTAATTAGAATATATAAATATAGTGCTAAAAGTAAAATACGCGAAAATCGGGAAAAAGACGACTATTCAGGTGATTTTTGTTGGGATTGTGCTTTATCTTGCTGAGGCTGCTTGTCCATTATACTATTTTTTTGTTCTTTTATCGTCACGTAGCCATCTCTGTAAATAACTAAATTATTGGGTTGGCTCCAAACATTGTGTCGAGTATCAAATGGATTGATAAATTCAATTTTCTGAATGTCTTTATCAGCCCAACTTGGCGGTTCAAGTGGGCTGTCCGCGCTAGTAAAACCGCCACTTATTTTACATGCAAACAGCATCATTCCAGATTGAGTTACACCGAGCAGTTGGTCAACTTCAACATTTAGTCCTGTTTGTTGCCAAGTATGTCTATGGGCCGTGCATTGCGCTGATTCTTCTGAAATAGGATGGCCATAAGGCAGGTCATATTGTCCAGTGGCTTTGTGCCTAGTAACTAAAAGCGTATTCTGCACCCGAATAAGACATCCTGCTGCGCCAACATAATCGGCATTAAACGATTGTGCTATGCGGCATGTGGGGGCCGGTGGTGGTTTTGTGCAGCCCATTAAAACGAGCACACATAAAAATGATAGAAGTTTCAATCCGTAGTTCAACGCTTTTAGTATAAATAAACTATAAAACGCACACTAAAGTGCAATCACGCGAGAATCAAGCGATTCGACAAAGTAAGTGTAAGATTTCGTGTATATGGCTATGTTAATCAATTAATAAGCTTTATAATCTTGTGCGAAAATTTTCTCGAAATTCAATAGGAATAGTAATGACAAAGTTGGTTAAGTTTTCTCCATTAGTAATTGGCGTAGTGGCTCTGGTTAGCTTCGTCATTTATCTGAATTGGCCCGCTGACGATAATGCCCCTCCGCAGCGTTTCGGAGGTGCAACCTCGGTTGTGAGTGCAATGGCAGAAACTCAGGCATTTCCGATAGTCGTTGAAGCTTTAGGAACGGCTGTAGCAAATGAATCAGTTAACTTAACTGCACAACAAGCAGAAATTGTAAAATCAGTATTGTTTGAAGATGGCGATATTGTAAAAGAAAATCAGTTGTTGATTGAGCTCAGTGACAAAGAAGAAAAAGCGCGTGTTAATGAATTAGAGATCAATATTGCCGAGGCAAAACGCCAACTGAATCGAATTAAAGGTTTAGCGAAACAGAGCGCTGCATCCGAGCAACTGCTAGATGAGCAAAGAGCTGGTGTGGATGCACTTGAAGCTCAAAAAGATGTCTTGGACGCTCAGTTATCTGAATTACAGGTTCGCGCACCATTCGCCGGTCGTTTGGGTATTCGCCAAGTAAGTATTGGCAGTTTAGTGCGTCCGGGAGACGTTATCTCCACACTGGATGATCTAAGCATACTGAAAGTGGATTTTAGTATTTCTGAGTTACATTTTGCTAGTGTGGCGAATGGTCAGGGCGTAGTTGCTACTTCTATAGCGTATCCGGGTGAGACCTTTACCGGCATAATTACCAGCATAGATTCACGTATTGATCCCGTAACTCGTGCAATTCAAGTGAGAGCTCAAATACCAAATGCCGAGCTAAAATTACGTCCCGGGATGTTATTGCAAATTAATCTTGAAAAACGGGTTGTTGATGCTCTCGTTATTCCAGAGAGCGCTTTGGTACCTGAAGGCGAGTCACAGTTTGTGTTTGTTATTGACGCAGAGAGTAAAGCACGTAAAACAAAAGTCATTATTGGTCAAAGGAAGCCAGGTTGGGTTCAAATTCTCGATGGCATTGAAGCGGGTCAAGAAGTGATTATCGAAGGAACATTAAAAGTGCGTGATGGCAGCGGGGTGAACGTCGTTCCCCCCATTGTTGTTGCCAATAAATATTAGGAGGCTGTATGTTATTATCTGATGTCTCCGTCAAACGCCCTGTTTTTGCATCCGTTGTTAATCTCATTCTTTTAGTGTTTGGGATTGCAGCGATTTCATTCCTTTCATTGCGTGAATATCCTGATATCGATCCGCCCATTGTGTCAGTAAATACTAGCTATCCAGGTGCTTCTGCTGAAATCGTTGAAACCCGCATCACACAGCTTCTAGAAGACCGGATTAGTGGTATTGAAGGAATGAAAAACATTACCTCTTCTAGTCGTAATGGACGCTCCAGCATAACCATTGAATTTAACTTAGGTCGTGATATTGACGCAGCCTCTAATGACGTTAGAGAGAGAGTTTCGCGTGCACTAAACAATTTACCAGATCAAGCACTACCCCCAGAAGTATCCAAGTCGAGTAGTGATGAAGACGTTATTGTTTGGTACAACTTACGCAGTACTAACTTAAACACGATGGAACTAACTGATTACGCAGACAGGTTCATCGTCGACCGTTTATCTACCGCTGATGGTGTAGCGCGTGTTCGCGTTGGTGGCGGCAGAACCTATGCCATGAAGGTGTCGGTTGACCGCAACGCTATGGCAGCTCGCGGTATCACGGTTGGTGATATTGAACGGGTTATTCGCTCTGAGAACGTTGAACTTCCTGCCGGACGAGTTGAATCAAACGACCGCGATTTTGATGTGCGAGTCGCGCGTTCATTTTTGAGCCCAACTGATTTCGCTAATCTGACGATCAAGGCTGGCTCGGACGGTTTTTTAATTCGCCTCTCAGAAGTCGCAAAGGTTGAGTTAGCAGCGGAAGATGACGAAACCGATTTCCGTGGCGATGGCGTCAATATGATTGGTTTAGGCATTGTAAAGCAGTCGAAGGCTAACACCTTAGATGTTGCCAAGGCGGCCAGGGCCGCCATTAATCGCATTGCAGTTACATTGCCGGACAATATCTATTTTGTTGAAAGCTACGATTCGTCCGTATTTATCGAAGAATCTATCAATGAAGTTTACAATACATTAGCCATTGCTATGTTCATGGTAATCGTTGTTATCTATTTGTTTTTAGGGAATATCCGCGCAACATTAATACCAGCTGTAACTGTTCCTGTTTCCCTAGTAGCTGCGTTCATCGTAATGTACATGCTTGGTTATTCTATTAACCTGTTGACTCTTTTAGCCTTAGTCTTAGCTATCGGTTTAGTTGTGGACGATTCTATAGTGGTGCTAGAGAACATCTATCGTCGAATAGAAATGGGTGAACCACCAATACTGGCTGCGTATAGAGGAGCCAGAGAAGTCGGTTTTGCCGTTATCGCTACAACATTAGTGCTGATATCGGTGTTCCTACCGTTAGTCTTTTTGGAAGGAAATATAGGTAGGCTATTTACTGAGTTCGCTATTGCAATTGCGGCTGCTGTTGCCTTCTCAAGCTTTACGGCATTGACGTTGTCACCAATGCTAGCATCCAAACTGTTAAGAAAAAGAGAGCGTAGCTCAGGCTTTGGAAAATGGGTAGATGTTAGTTTTAAGAAGTTAGAACTAAAATACTACAATAGTTTAACGACAACGATTAAGCAGCCAATCATGGTGCTCTTGATGGTCGTTATTAGCGTTGTACTTCTTGTTCAATTACAAAGTAAAATTCCCGAGGAGTTCGTACCTAGAGAAGATCGTGGAAACTTCTTCATACTGATGCAGTCCCAAGAGGGCTCTAGCTATGAGAGCAATGCACGAAATCTGAAAGTTATTGAAGAAATTTTATTACCTTATAAAGAGTCAGGTGAAGCCAAGCGTATATTAGTAAGAACCCCGGGTTTTGGTGGTTCTGCCGGTATTGCCATTGTCGGAGCCGCTGATTGGGAAACCAGAGAGCGTTCAACATTTGATTTGATGGATGAAATCAGTGGCAAGCTCTCTCAAATTCCAGATGTTAGGGCTTTTGCTATTATGCGCTCAGCGTTAGGTGGCGGCGGTTTAGGTCGACCGGTTCAATTTGTTTTGCAGGGTAATACGTATGAAGAGCTGATCAGCTGGCGTGATATTGTTATGGAAAAAGCTGCTGAGAACCCTAAGTTGTTGCGCATAGATTCAGACTACAAGGAAACATCGCCACAATTATTGGTTAATATTGACAGAGATAGAGCTGCTGATTTAGGTGTGTCTATTTCGGAAGTTGGGCGTACATTAGAAACAATGCTTGGCCAAAGGCGTGTATCAACTTATCTTGACCGTGGTCAAGAGTATGACGTTGTGTTGGAAGGTAATGAAGCTGATTATCGAAGCCCAAGCAGTATCGATAATATCTATGTGCGGTCTGATAGAACAGGGCAGTTGATACCAATGGACAATCTTCTAGATATTTCAGAACGAGCAACGTCTAATACACTCAACCGTTACAATCGTATGCGAGCAATAACTATTAGTGCAAACTTAGCTGATGGTTATACCGTAGGTGAAGCGTTGGCATTTCTTGAAAACATAGTGGCAACTGAACTATCTGGTGGGGTTTCAATCGATTACAAGGGCGAGTCTCAGCTTTATCAAGAGTCTGGCTCATCTTTCATATTTATATTCGCATTGGCTTTAGCAGTGACCTATTTGGTGTTAGCAGCTCAGTTTGAAAGCTGGATCCATCCTTTAGTCATCATGTTAACTGTGCCACTAGCGCTAGTGGGCGCATATGTTGGCCTTTATTTGGCTGGCATGTCCATTAATATATATAGTCAAATTGGATTAGTAATGCTCATAGGGCTCGCAGCCAAAAACGGTATACTGATTGTCGAGTTCGCCAATCAGTTGAGAGATGCGGGTGTTGAATTTGAAGAGGCATTAAAGAAAGCCTCAATGTTTCGACTACGCCCCATTGTAATGACCGGATTTACGACAGTCTTTAGTGCATTACCTTTAGTATTAGCCACAGGACCAGGTGCAGAATCGCGAGCAGTTATCGGCATGGTTATATTTTCTGGCGTTATGTTTTCAGCGTTTATGACCTTGTTTATTGTGCCGACAGCGTATGCGTATTTAGCTAGAGGCACTGGTTCTCCTGAGAAGCGAGCGAGAAAACTTGTGGAACTCGAGGCTGAAGTGCCTTACAAGAAAGGCGAAGGCGAACTGCATGACGACACGGACATGTCTAAATAGAAGACTTCTCTGAGGCCCACTGTTTAATAGGCTTCTTTAGGGCTAAATGAAATAATCAAGAAAGGTGTACTTTTATGGTACACCTTTTTTTATGCTTTGCTAACTCTACAATTCACAAGATAAGCTCAAACAAGACACACCTATTTGATGGAAACATGAAAATAGGTGTGTCTTGTTTGAGCTTACTTGGTTGAATATTTTTCGGGATGCATAAAAAAGCCCTAGTTTTACTTAGGGCTTCGGTATTTTTACTTATTTAGCAAACAATTACTATTCGTCTAAAAAGCTTCTTAATTGCTCAGAACGGCTGGGGTGACGTAATTTACGTAACGCCTTAGCTTCAATTTGTCTGATACGTTCGCGAGTAACGTCGAACTGCTTACCTACTTCTTCTAACGTATGGTCGGTGTTCATATCAATACCAAATCGCATTCTTAGAACCTTGGCTTCACGTGCCGTGAGGCCTGCCAATACTTCCTGAGTAGCATTTTTCAAGCTACCGCCGGTGGCAGAATCAAGAGGTTGAATTATAGTGCCGTCCTCAATGAAATCTCCTAAGTGCGAATCTTCATCATCGCCAATTGGCGTTTCCATTGAGATAGGCTCTTTGGCAATTTTAAGCACCTTGCGTACTTTGTCTTCAGGCATAACCATGCGTTCTGACAATTCTTCAGGTGTAGGCTCTCTACCCATTTCTTGCAGCATCTGACGCGAAATACGATTCAACTTATTAATCGTTTCAATCA
>JAWUVZ010000071.1:0-23340 GCA_034112105.1 Glaciecola sp.
GCTTTGGGAAGCGATCCACCATAGGTCACTAGGCTTATATCAGTGCCGATTTTCCTAACTATTGCACTGCACATATCAGGACAATCTTCAGGTGCAGGGGTTGTGGCCGATTCGTTGTATAGCATAACGTGTTCGAAAAACATGACCGGATTAGGGTCCTTTAATGCCATGCCAAGCATATAGCGTGCATCAGCAACAGTTGCAGGCGCTAGCACCTTGATACCTGGAACGTGTGCGTACCAATTTTCAAGACTATGAGAATGCTGCGCGGCAAGTTGTTTTCCTGCGCCCGTGGCCATGCGAATGACTAAGGGAATACTTACCTGATTGCCTGACATATGGCGTATTGTTGCTGCATTATTTACAATTTGGTCCCGTGCTAACAAACTGAAATTAACTGTCATAATTTCTACAATCGGCCGCATTCCACCTATTGCAGCTCCAATTCCAGCGCCAACAAACCCCGATTCGGACAATGGAGTATCGATAATTCGATTTGACCCAAAGGTTTCTGATAAGCCTTTGGATACGGCATAACAACCACCATAATTACCGACGTCCTCACCCAACAAAACCACACGTTCATCCGCATTCATTGCTTCTTCGATCGCTATTCTAAGCGCTTCTCGATACGTTAAACTTTGATTTATCAAGACTCCTCCTCCGCGTAAACACCGAGGTATAAGTCTGATATCTCTTCTAATTGGGATCCCTCAGCGAAAACGATTGCCTGGTTTATTTCGGCGGCGACTTCGTCTTCAATTTCAATTAATTCATCAGCAGAAAGCTTGTCATTAGCTTCAAGCCAACGTTTCAATTTTTTAATGGGGCCTTTACTTTTCCATTCTTCTACTTCATCTGCTTTACGATATAGTTGCGTATCAAACATAGAGTGGCCACGAAAGCGATAGGTGTTACATTCTAATAAACAGGGTCCATCACCATTTCTAATACTGTTACAGTATTGGCTTGCTGCTGACTCAACTTCAACGACATTCATGCCATCCACCGCATGTGCGGCTAAACCATAACTTTGCGCTTTACGAAAAATATGTTGCTCAGATTCTGAGATAGCTAGTGCTGTGCCCATAGCATAACCATTGTTTTCGCAGACAAATAAAATGGGGAGGTGCCACAGCTTTGCCAAATTAAGACTTTCATGAAACTCACCTTCAGCTACCGCTCCTTCACCAAAGAAACAAACGACAACATTTTTTTTATTTTGCATTTTATTTGCTAAAGCTAAGCCGACAGCCAAAGGCAAGGCTCCAGCAACAATGGCATTGCCCCCGTAAAACTGTTTTTCAACATCAAAGATATGCATAGAACCGCCCCGGCCTCGGCTACTGCCAGTGACCTTGCCAAACATTTCTGACATCACGTTATCCATACTTAAGCCTCGAGCTAAGGCATGACCATGCTCACGATAAGTTCCAAATATCGCATCCTCAGGCTTAAGTGCTTGCATGATACCGACGGCGACGGCCTCCTCGCCTATGTACAAATGTAGGAAACCACGAATTTTTTCCTCCGTGTATAGTTCTGCACACTTTTCTTCAAAACGCCTAATCCTAAGCATTTGCTTAAAAAGGAATTTAATATGCGCTATATCCATGTGTATTTTGTTGGTGCCGGTCTGTATCTTGTTAGTGTCGGTTTGCATAGTGTTTGTGCCCTTCGTGCTGGCTATTTGACAATGCGAGTCGTGTTTAGCTGGTTTCGTCACTTTCTAGTGTAGAAATATCTCCCTCTGGGAGGCCAAGTTCGCGAGCCTTTAATAATCTCCGCATAATTTTTCCGCTACGAGTTTTGGGTAGGTTTTGTTTGATCGTAATTTCTCGAGGAGCTAATGCGGGGCCTAATTTTGTGCGCGCATGCGCCATGATGCTTTTATGTAACGCCGTATCAGCTTTGTAGCCATCATTAAGCGATACAAAAGCTTTTACTAATTCTCCCGCTATTGGATCTGGAACTCCAATTACTCCGGCTTCGACGACGGCAGGATGTTCTACTAAGACGCTTTCTATCTCAAATGGTCCGATTAAATGTCCCGCAGATTTAATCAAATCTGAGCGCCTGCCAACGAACCAAAAATACCCGTCTTCATCTTTGTACGCCAAATCACCACTGAGATACCAGTCATCGTTAAAGCAATCTTGATAACGATTAGTTTCATGCAAGTAGTCGCGAAACATAGAGGGCCAACCTTTTTTAAACGCTAACTCTCCGGTTTTATTGGATGCAGTTACTTCGGTTAAATGTCCTTGATCATCGACTTCAACGATACCCGCCTTAATACCTGGCAAAGGCTGTCCCATTGACCCTGGTTTTAAATGCTCGCTAATAAAATTAGCGAGCATAATTCCGCCCGTTTCTGTTTGCCACCAATTATCATGGAATACTTTGCCTAGATATTTCAGGCTCCATATGACAGCTTCAGGATTTAACGGTTCACCAACACTAGCCAAGAAACGTAAATGCGAAAGATCGTAATTAAGAGATAGCAAGTTTCCAGCTTTCATTAACATACGAATCGCTGTTGGCGCGGTGTACAAAATATTAACTTTTTCTTTCTCGAGGATTCTGTACCAGCGGATTGCGTCAAATTCAGCATTGTCAACGACCAATGTTGCTCGGTTACATAATGGCGAAATTACGCCATAGGATATGCCGGTAACCCAGCCCGGGTCAGCCGTGCACCAAAACACATCTTGAGGATGAATATCAAGCGCATAATAACCCGAATATTTATGATATATGACCGCTTCATGCACATGTACCACACCTTTGGGTTTGCCCGTTGTGCCACTGGTGAAATGTATTAGTGCCGTATCTTGTGCGGTCGTTTCGCAAATAGTGAATTGATCACTTTGTTGATCTAAAATTTGGTCTAAATCAATACAGTCGTCTGGCCCTTCTCCCTCGCAGTCATATAGTAATACTGTCTTTAGGGCTAGGTATTCACGACGCCAAGTAGCCACCTTCTTTTTGTAAAGCTTGCTGCTAGTGAGGAGGACTGTCGCACCGCCTATCTTCATTCTAGATTTTATCGGCTCCGGCCCAAAAGCAGAAAACAAAGGACTGAACACCACTCCAGATTTTAAACAACCAATCACCGCTGCATATAGAATAGGCCTGCGGTCGGTTAAACTGCATAGTAGATGCCCTTTATCTATTTTTAAACTTTTTAAAAGATTGGCAAAGCGATTGCTCGTTTGTTGTAACTGAGCATAAGAGAATACTTTGCGCTGCTGTTTTTTTTCTAAAAATATCAGTGCGACTTGGTCTCCATAACCTTCTTCAACATGCCGGTCAACCGCTTCATAAGCCATATTGATACCATTTTTATATCCTTTAATAAACTGTTGAGCTTCATGCCAATTAAAATCGTCATAACTTTGTCGGTAGTTGACCATGTTAGCCGGTTTATTTGTGGTACTTACGTCTTTCTTAATTGGTGCATATTTCATGTTGACTCCGCAGTAGACCATTGGCAAAAGCATCAATGTAGACTAATCAAATGTGTAAATTAAGATTTGATCTGTATCAAAATTGTAGACGATACGCTGACGTGATTACTTCAGATAATGCATCGACAAAATCACCAATACCAAACGCGGATTATGTTGACCTGCATCAAAATACTTTACCCAATAAAATGTAAAGTGAGGGGCTAAGAGTTAAGGATTTTGTTTATTGGTTTTCCGGAGAGTCGCTATGCTAGCAAGAATAACGCTAACGTTTAAAACGGTGGTTTTATTGTGGGAAGCGGCGGCTATCGGCAGAGTATCAAGTAGTACTTATGACAACCTTGAATTTAAGATTAATGAAGCAGTGAAACTGATGTTTGAGCGGCTTCCAAGTGACGCTATTGAACAAAGGAGTTCAGGTTATTTACACAGAAGGATTACTTGATGAAATTTAAAGACTACTATAAAATTTTACAGGTAGGCGAAACCGCAGATTTAAAAGAAATCAAAAAGGCCTATCGTAAACTTGCGCTTAAATTTCATCCAGATACTACCTCTGAATCTGACACCGAAGATAAATTTAAAGAAGTGGCCGAAGCTTATGAAGTATTAAAAGACACGACCAAGAGAGCTGAGTATGAT
Source organism: Glaciecola sp. (assembly GCA_034112105.1). Taxonomy (GTDB): domain Bacteria; phylum Pseudomonadota; class Gammaproteobacteria; order Enterobacterales; family Alteromonadaceae; genus Glaciecola. Next base: position 4,113 of record JAWUVZ010000071.1, read on the forward strand.
GAGTTAAGGCGCTATGGGGACAGTTCACCTGAAGGTTTTGACGTACCCCATGGTTGGCAGTCTTCGACCAGACATAATCAGTATCAGGGAGACGGACATGCTGATTTTTCTGATTTTTTTAATTCATTCTTCGCTGATAGAGCGCAAAATAATCAGGGGCCACAGCAGCATGGTTCTGATTTATTTAAAGGTCAAGATCTTGAAATGGAATTGCCCGTATTTCTAGAAGAGACGCTATCTAGTAAAACCAAAGCAATTGATTACCATGTTCCTGTCTATGCGAATAATCAAGTCAAACAAGTCCAAAAATCACTTAAGGTAAAAATTCCTTTGGGTGTTTTAGATGGCGAACGGATCAGACTCAAAGGACAAGGTGCTCCTGGCAGTGAAAACAAATTAAATGGTGATTTATATCTACTCATCCGTTTAGTCCCCCACACACTCTTTGACGTGCAAGGCATAAATTTAATCTTAAGTTTACCACTTACTCCATGGGAAGCAGCTCTTGGAACCAAACTTGAGATCCCTACCCTAAATGGCAAAGTAAAACTCAGCATTCCAGCAAATAGCCAATCTGGTCAAAAGTTACGAGTAAAGGGTAAAGGACTGAAAAATAAAACGAGCCAAGGTGATTTACTTGCTGTTATAAAAATAGATATTCCCCCCTCGACAAACATTGAAACAAAACGTTTGTGGAGCAAGCTGGCTGAAGCCCAACAATATAATCCTAGAGCGGACTGGAGTTAACAGATATGGTTGATATCACCCGATATATTCCCATTGATGAGTTGTGTGAAAACTCAAGTATAAAAATCGAGGTCATTTTAGAAATAGTCGAATATGGTATCGCGACCCCTCAAAGCGGTGTGACTCTCTCAGAGTGGGTTTTCGATTTAGAAAGTGCTCATTGGATTAAAAAAGCAATTAAACTAAATCAGGAATTTTTACTTGATTGGGTAGCTATCAGCATAGTCATTGATCTAATGAAAGAGAAAGAAAAACTGAAACAGGAAAATGACCGACTAACAAGCAGATTGAGCAGGCTACTTTAACTATTATTCATGGCTGTAAGAACGTTCAAATTAGAAGACTGCATTTGCCCATAAGGTATCAGTTTATTAAATTCACAGTGAAAATGAATAATAAGTCAAAAAGCTACTATGCAATTAACTTTACATCACCACCTCTCACCGCCAACACATCTTGCTTTGCGACATGAAGAACGCTATTAGTTGCAGATCCCAATAGCACTTTATGTCCATTGCCACCGTGAGTGCCAATAATGATAATATCCGCATGAATATCAGTTGCCAAATTACATATTTCGCTTGCTATATAGCCAACAGGTGCATAAATATTGCCTTGCGGTATTTCAAATTTATGAGCAATTTGACTCAGTCTGGTTTTGGCTTGTAGCGTTATATCCGTCACATATTCGACCCCAACTGAACTAATGTAAGGTTGAAAATAAGAGATTGGTAACGTAACAAAGACTAAATATACTTGTTTGGTATTTTTTGCAATACACAGCGCACTTTGCAGCACGTGATCATATTCTGCATATACATCTATTGCCGCAATGATACGTTTATAATTTTTCATATCTAGCTCCAAGGCATTGCGTTTTGCGTTTTGCGTTTTGCGTTTTGCGTTTAATGATTCTCCCTAATTAAAGCAAACTGCAACAGCGCAGTTATGATAAATGTCAACTTATCGGCGAGTCCGCGCAAGGGGACAAAAAATTAAATTATACTTCTCTAATTGTAAGGATAAGAATGAGCCACCGTTGATACTTTATTATGTAAGTTAGGCGTCAATGAATTCAAGCTCGGATCTCTTGAGAGAATATGACTTAACGCTGTAATATCTAAAATTGATAGTTGACGATTGCTGACAGATACTAATTGTTTGAGCTGAAAGCTAGCAAATACTCGACTTACCGTTTCAAGTGCCATTCCTAAGTAATTTGCAATGTCGGTACGTGACATACTGAGTCTAAATTGAGTCCCACAAAGGCCTAGACTTGCAAAATGCTCTGCTCGTTCAAGAATAAAATGGGCTACTTTCTGTTCACTAGAACAAGAGCTTAAACACATCAGCATTGAACTATCACACGTCAAGGTATGACTTATTGCTTTTAATAAAAAACTACGAAAATCATCTTGATTTCTAACTAGTTGATTCAAATCAGATTCTTTTATAAAAGAAACACTGCTAGTTTCTAGAAAAAGTACGTTGTGCATATGAACATGTTGGTCAAATCCGTCGAGTCCCAATAGGTCACCGGGATAAAAAAACTTCGTAATATACTCATCTCCGTCTGCAGAGGTGATGAGAGCCTTAGCGGAGCCTGAGCGTAATATGTATAGACCAGCGAATTCGTCGCCGACCGAAATTAGCGGTTGTCTTGCATGATAAACTCGATGCGAAGGCCGCAGTGCATACTCTTCTGCACTTTCTAAGCTGGCTTCTAACGAAGAATAGTCATTACTTTTGTAATTAGAACCCCAAGATAAAATGGTCATGTTTTTCGAAACCTCAATATTTATGTTAGTCCATTGACGCAAATCAGAAGTAAACATATCTAGCAGTCAAAATTTATGTATGTAACAAATGGTAGCGGTAAAGCACCACGTTCACCATCCGAATGACTACCTAATTGGTTGCGGAAAATACTTATACTAAAGTCTAATAATAACGCTTATTGCAATAGCGTCGAGTTAAATGGCGGTTGAGTTCTACTACATCAAATACCCCCTCAATTTGATCTGCATCAATAATTAAAAATGCGTAAGCGCTATCTTAAGTCTGGTAGCACTTGTGAAATTTATAGGTTGACCCAAAAATTGATAATAAAGGAAAAACAATGAAAAAATATTCTATATTACTGATAGCAATTGGGGCGATTTCTCTGACCGCTTGTGATTCTGGGCCAGACTCCCCTAGGGGGTTCAGTCTGCCTCAAGGCGATACAGAAGAAGGTCAACAAGTATTAATCAAACACCAGTGCCTTGCATGTCATACAATGGAAGGATTGGATGCCGAGGGGATAGCACCTGAGCTGCAGCTACGAGTCAGATTAGGCGGTGAGGCAAGCAAAGTGACAACTTATGCGGAGTTAGTGACAAGCATAATTAATCCATCCCATAAAATCGCAAAAGGTTATCAACTAGATTCAATAACCGAATCGGGCATGTCCAAAATGCGTAATTATAATGATGTTATGACCGTTACCGAACTGGTAGATTTAGTGACTTACCTGCAACCTCATTACAAAGTAAAACCATATGAATATACTCCATATGGTCGTTATTATTAATACTGACGGATGCCGCGATAACCAACTCTTCATCTTTAGCCTAATAGATTTACTGTTGCAATATCTAAGTTGTTCCGATTACTATCATACAATGGGAAAATCCAAAAGAAACCGCGACTTAAAGCTCTGCGATAAATGCACCAAGGGTGACTCTGTGCTTTATCGAGTTCGAATGCAAACACAAGATCCATGGCTTTTTGTCTGCGTGAACTGTCAATCAATAGCAAAGCTGCAAGCTGCATATCAATATGGGGGAACTTGGAAACAGCAAAAACGAAATTAAGCGCTATTTGGTAAACTATGCAAATACGATTAGTCTCGTTTATCATTGAGGCGAACATACAGAACAATAAGACCCAATATGACAGCAACCGGCAACAAAGCAACTATTGGAGAACCAGATAATGCTAATTCGCCCGCAATGTAAACAAGAGACGCAACTCCCGCAAAAACGCCCAGAGTAGCAATTAATTTAATAACTTTTTTCATAGATTTATTAGACACATCATATGTGAAATATGCCTATCTCCTTGTATTTGTTAAATTATATTAAGATTAAAACAATTTTTTATAAACCAATTATCGTAATAAACTGTCAAGTAATGCTCGGGCCATTAATTCCCTAACATTTCACGAAGTTTACGTTCTGCTAACTCTCCAGGCGTTAGGTGCTCATCACTGGTCCTGTCCACTTCGGGTTCGTCACCAAAAAGAGCTTTAAGTTGCGCTTTTGCATTCTGTTGCTTTTCTCTAGTTGTTTTTAAAAAAAGTTCTCCAGAGGGTGAAAAGTAGTCACAAAAATTAGCCTTTTCTCTATCGGTGACATCTTCGGCAATCGGCTCGTTACAACTATTTCGGCCATCAAATTCTTTACACATTTTGCAAACATGTTGATCTGCATCGCACACAGAACAGACTTCGCGGCGTGACATAGGAAAAATGACACCTTCGAGGCTATTACCACATTGCCAGCAAGTTAGATTTTGAAACATAAACACTGCCCGTAATGATTAATTTGTAGAAGTTAAGATCATATTAGTACAAACAGGATCTGAGTCAACTCGTTGAATATAAATGTAATATCTAGCACATTTTAGTATTGGCATAGATTCAAATTAAACAGTCAAACACGCTGTGTACGTGAAATAACAAAGTTTGCGTCACATTATACGTAAGTAGTGCTCAAGTAATGGCTCAATTGTTTTTTGATTTTTATCTGATCTGTTATTATACAGTAATACACCGCAAGTAAAATTTAACAAGGTAAAATCTTATGACAACTAAACAAGCCGCAGAAGACCACGAAGGCCATGTTCATGGACCGGATTGCAACCATCATCATGAGCCACAAGCCCCTATCGTTAGAGAGGGCGCTAAAATCGGCCGCAATGACGTGTGTCCATGTGGTAGTTCCAAAAAGTATAAGAAATGTTGCGGTAAATAGCGTATATGTTACCAGCAGGTAATGCTATTTCTAGTTTTGTCGACGAATTAACTGAGTTACTCAACGAATTTGAACAATCACTAGAGCAGCATAAAGGTCAGAAATTAAAGCTGATCATCCATGCTGGCACACCCAAAACGGGCACAACGAGCTTACAAACCTATCTTGATAAAAAACAACGCAGGCTCAGAGGAAAAGGAGTTCTTTATCCGCATAACCTTGATAAATTACAAAATACCTCTGCGCCAAAACACCAATGGTTTGAAAAAAATCTAATCACAACAAATTTAGAAAGCTTCTTAGAAAATTTTAAAAACATAATCTCGCAAGTTAAAAGCGACACCCACACCATAATTCTCTCTTCTGAAGGGATTTATAATTACTGGTGGGATTTTCCTGACGAATCAAAAAATGTTTTACATGAATTAGGTAAACTCTTCGATATTCAAATTTGGGTATGGTTTCGTGAACCCACCGCTTTTATTGAGAGCTACTACAAACAATGTATTCGTAACCCGCAAATTGAAGACAACCCCTGTTATGGGAAAGACTTATCCTTTGCTGAAATGTTAAATATCGACTGGTTTTCTCAACATTTAAACTACCAAGGGTTCGTCACTGAATGCCAAACATTATTTGGTGATAATAATGTTTCCGTATTCAAATACGCAGGTGATGTGGTGCAAGAAGTCATTCATAAATTAGGGTTGGCTACTCCCCACGATAATCCAACCCCTCGACAAAATAATAGTTTAAATAGTGCTTCAATAAAATTACTAAGAACTATAAATAGTTATAACATCAAAGCAAAAGACAAAGAGCTTTTGATGCCTCATTTAAAAGAAATCAATGCCATTCTTCAGAGTCATGCAAACGATACGTTGATTGATGATCGATGTAGAAAAAAAATTCTGAAGATATATAGCCCTACAAAGTTCTGATCTGTATTCTATTGATCGAGTAAAAAGACACGCAAAGGTCAATAGTTAAGGAAGTCATGCGCAATACAGTTATTGAAACAATCACCGACGTTCATCATTGGAACGGTACCTTATTTAGCTTTAAGACCACTCGCTCGCAAAGTTTTACCTTTGAAAATGGGCAATTTGTGATGATTGGACTTGAAGTCGATGGAAAGCCTTTGTTACGCGCTTACAGCATAGCCAGTGCAAACTATGAAGAAGAACTAGAATTTTTTAGCATAAAAGTACCTGATGGTGCTCTTACATCTCGCTTACAAAAAGTCCAACCTGGTGACGAAGTAATACTAACGACTAAAGCCACAGGAACCCTAGTAGCGGGCCATCTGAAGCCAGCTAAACATCTATATTTGTTATGCACAGGTACTGGATTAGCTCCTTTTATGGGTATAATTAAAGACCCTTTTATTTACGATGCCTTTGACAAGGTAATATTAGTGCATAGCGTTCGCTTGGTATCCGAGCTTGCGTATAAAGATATAATCGAACGTGAACTACCTGAAAATGAGTATTTTGGTGAAGACGTAAAGAAAAAGTTGGTGTATTACCCGACCGTAACAAGAGAAGAATTTCACTATCAGTCCGTAAACGAGCAGGAAAATGAGAGAAGTCATCATACCCGTATTACTGATTTACTAACCTCAGGTCAACTTACCAAGGACTTAGGCATGCCCGACATTAATGTCGACGACGACCGATTCATGATGTGTGGAAATAATGATATGTTGCAAGAACTGATGGGTATTCTGGATGACAGAGGCTTTACTAGGGCTAACTCCCGCAGTTTAGGCGAGTATGTGATTGAGATGGCCTTCATTGAAAAGTAGCTTTAAGTAGCGTTTAGATTTGCCAAGTCGTATCCGGCCTCCAACTTTTAATCCAATCAGGAATTTTGCTCGCACGCATGGGCTGAGCTATCGCAAAACCTTGAGCTAGGTTACAGCCCATTTCTAACAATGCTTTTCCTTGCTCGCTGGTTTCTACACCTTCGGCAATTACTTGGCATTTAAAGGCTTTCGACAAGCCTATTACGCCTTCCACTATCGCTCGGTCGCCTGGGTCCATTAACATATTTTCGATAAATCGCTGGTCTATTTTAATTGAAGTTGCAGGTAGTACTTTCAGATAGGTTAGCGATGAGTAGCCCGTACCAAAATCATCTAAAGCAAACTCAATGCCCATCTCAAGACAGTCCTGTATCACGCTGGTCACTCGCTCTAGATTATTAAATGCAGCAGATTCCCTCACCTCCAATGCAAGGTAGTGAGACTCGACGCCGGGGTGGGAAGATATTATTTCAGCGAGTCTACTTGTAAAGTTTTCTTGCTGTAATTGTCGGGCACTGATATTCACACTCACATGCAAATCCAGTCCTTCGCTTTGCCATTGCTTAATTTGTGTTAACGCTGAATTAAGTACCCATTCCCCTAATTTTATAGACAACGGGTTATCTTCCATCAACGGCGGAATTTGCATTGGTGGTAACAAGCCACGTTCTGGATGCTGCCATCGCAACAATGCTTCGAGTGCAATGATCTTACCCTGCGTCATATCCACTATTGGTTGGTAAAATAGTACAAACTGGTTTTTAGTTAAAGCGGTGCGAACAGCTTCAAGACTTTCACGGTGAGTTTTTAAAGCGATATCTTGAGCTGTATCAAACAGATGATAGCGATTTTTACCCAGCCCTTTTGCTGCATACATAGCCTGATCTGCGTGACGTAACAGTATATCAGCACTGACGTTATCTTCGGGAAAAATTGTCACCCCAAGGCTAGCCGTTACATTAAGCATAAGATCGTCTAAGAAAACGGGGGCGGAAGCCGCCAGTAGCAACCTTGCCAATAGAGGCTCACAACTATGGATTTTATCTAAGTCGGCTAACACCGCAACAAATTCATCCCCTCCCAAGCGTGCTAGCGTATCACCTTCCCGCAGGGCCTCTTTCATACGATGAGCCATGGTGATCAGCAATTTATCACCGACAGCATGACCATGCGCATCATTCACTGCTTTGAACCCATCTAAATCAAGAAATACGATAGCGACTGATTTTTTATTGCGTTGAGATTGAAGTAATGTTTGCGCGAGTCGGTCTGACAGCAATGTACGATTGGGTAGCTGGGTCAGTGCATCGTAATGGGCAATTTTTTCTAATTGGCTTTGATAGTTTTTTATCTTGGTAATGTCAGTAAACAGCGCAACGAAGTTTTGTATTTTTCCATCCGGACCGCACACACTGCTAATGGTTTCTATTTCGGCATAGACTTCACCGCTTTTGCGTTGATTCCAGATTTCGCCAGCCCAATAGCCATTTCCAATTATTTCATTCCACATGTCCTTATAAAAATCAGGCGACTGCCTGCCTGATCCTAAAAACCGAGGATTTTTACCGATTGATTCGCTCCGGCTATATCCAGTGATTTTGCTGAAGGAATCATTAACATCAATGATGCTACCCGCTGAATCGGTAATCATAATACCTTCGCGGGCGTGGCTGAAAACCTTCGCTGATAGACTCAGCTTTTCTTCTGTTAATTTAAATTCCGTTATATTTTCATGAGACAGAATTAGGTGTTCGCTGCCATTTTTAAAACGTGTCACACGGACATTAAACCAACGCTTTTGGATAGGACTATGACAAGGGCATTGCACGCTAAACTCATCAAGTTCGCCGCGAATAACTTCCAAAGCACCTTTTGCGAGATGCTCGGCTCCATCGGAGTCAGCTCCCTTTGATTGCCCGCAAAGCTGGAAGTAATTAGTGCCAATAAAATAATCATTGAGAATTGGTGAGGCAGAGTTTGTGTCGTAAAAATCTCGCCATGCCTGATTAACTAATAATATGTCACCGGCTTTGTTCAGAATGCAAACATGAGGCGATAATGCATCAATGATGGTCTGAGCTGAAAAATCGTTAACTTTTGTTCGTGTGGACGAAGCCCGTTTTCTAGCAGAACGCATATTTGGTGATGGCATGAGAGGCTTCCTGACAAAGCGAACAGAGGACTAAATCCACAACAAGCTAAGGGCTAAGTGCGACAGTCGTGTATGCATGGCTCAACTCATGTCCCAACATCGTTCGGAACTCTTTGTTGTCGATAGCAAAAAGGATCCCTACTCCATCGTCACTGCAATGCATGACGATTCCTTTTTGTACCACACAAGCATCACCGTTATCTTTGTCGGTAAAATAAAGTCTAACGAAATCGTTAATTGCTAACGTAGACTTAGACAATTCGATAAAAGCGCCAAAAGGATTAATGTTTTGTGTATAGGCATGCTTCGGCTTTTCACCTTTAAACTGAATATCGACTTCTAGCGTTAATGGTATGCGGGTATAAGTTCGGTGGTACATAGACATTTCATCTCCTAACAGCCAATTTGAATAACATAATTGTTAACCTTAAACTTTATTTTGTTACTAATTAAAATAAGCATACCTATACCTTTACAGATAAAGTTGATTTCAATCAATTAAGCCTTCGAAAAAAGTAAACAATATCCTGTGAGCTAATTATTGTAGAGCACCAGCGATCAGGCTGTTATGATCAAACATAAAAATAAAACTCAACGCAACTCAACGCAACGCAACGCAGTCAATTGTTGTCTTTATTTCTGATTATGTAGGCATTGCAGCTGCTATCTACGGGTTATTTTGCTTTTTGTGTTTCTTTATAAAGCATATTAACCATGGCCATTATTTTAAAATGTTGGGTTTTTAGCTCATAATGCAACGCGGATTGTTCAATGTGTATTTGGCGTTCCCGTTGATGAACTTTAATTTCTTTTTCATCCGCCTCGTCGAAAACTTGGCTGCTTGGGTCTTGTTCAGCATTTTTCATGATTTTTTCGTGTTCTTGACCTGTTTCAGCATGCGCTTGAATCGCTCTAGTGTGGTCAAGTAGAGACGCTGATTTTTGCTCCAGCGCATTTTTTATTTCCGCTAATTTAATGAGCGCTTGGTCGTGTTCTTTTTTCCAGAACTCGACCTCATCTAACCATAAGGCATGGTCAGATTCCCATTTATTGTGTTCTTGATGTGCGGCAAGATGCTGTTCTGTTACGGCTGTTTGTGCTTTTTCTCTGAGGGTCCTGGTGAATTCCATTAACTCTGCTGTATTGCTAACCGCGATACTTTGTAACTTGTCCCAAATTGAGTTGTTTACATAGGCTAAATCAAACTTTATTTGCTCTTTATAGGCTTGACTAACGCCCTCTGCCGCTTCACCTAATAAACGTAAGTTGTCTTTCAAGTCGCTGCTTGCTTGGTGAATCTTTTCTTTACTTATTTCCTTAGCATCATCGAGCTTTTCTTCAGCAGCGTAAAAAGCCTGTTGCAAGGTTTTACCTTCTTTCACCATAAACTCTTCGACGCTGTCAACCATTGCTTGATAACTTGATTGTAATTCTGAGGCTGGTTTTCTTTTCATCATGAGCTCTTCCAATAACTACTTGATAACTACGATGATAATTACGCATAACTGCCATAGATACTATTGGGTGTTGTACCTAATAAATTGTGGAAATTACTTAACTCAATTATTTTTTCTTAAGCCAACTAGCATCCGCTTTCCAGTCGTTAATCCAGGTTAAAATATTACTGGCTGGCATGGGTTTAGCAATGCCATAACCCTGGGCCAAATCACAGCCTAGTTGCAATAGTGCGCAGCCATGTTCTACCGATTCAACGCCTTCAGCTATTACCTCTCGTTTAAATGATTTAGCTAGAGCGATTACTCCTTCTACAATGGATAAATCATCAGTATTAGTCAACATGTCTCGCACGAAGCTCATGTCTATCTTAATCACGCTGACAGGTAAACGTCGAAGATAAGTAAGTGATGAGTAGCCTGTACCAAAATCGTCTAACGCAAAACTGACGCCTAGCGCTTTACAGTCATCCATGGTTGCTGAAACATGATGCACATTATCTAAAGCACTGGTTTCTAAAACCTCTAGCTCTAAATAGCGTGGTTCGACATCCGGATGAGCCGCTAGCAATTTAGTTAACCGGTTCGTAAAGTTCGGTTGCTGTAATTGCACTGCTGCAATGTTTACGCTGATGTGTATAGGGCAACTATGTCCTATTTCTTGCCATTTACGGATTTGCCTCAGCGCGCTATCAATGACCCATTCACCAATCTCAACCATCATGGGATTATGCTCAATCACAGGCAGAAATTCGATGGGATTTAATAGACCGAGTTTCGGGTGCTGCCAATAAATAAGCGCCTCAACACCGAACACAGTGCCAGTTCTCATATTAACCTTAGGCTGATAATAGAGTACGAATTCGTGATTATCTATTGCACGGCGAATAGCAGCAAGATTTTCCCTACGCAACTTAAAGGCATCATCTTGAACTATGTCGAATAAGTGGTAACGATTCTTACCCGTTCTTTTAGCCACGTACATTGCTTGATCAGCATGGCGCACAAGCTGTTCGGCATTCACGCCATCTTGCGGATAAAGAGTAACGCCGACACTCGCCGATACATTAACAACACCACCACCAACAGTGGCAGGTTCAGACGCAGCTAATAACAAACGTTCAAATACCGGTTCAGCATCATCAATATTGTCTAAATCAGCTAACACTGCAACACATTCATCACCGCCAATACGGGCTAGGGTATCTCCTTCACGTAATGCTCCCTTCATACGAACCGAGAGCGCAATCAGCAGTTCATCTCCCACGTCATGACCATATGCATCATTGACGACTTTAAAACCGTCTAAATCGAGCAAAACGACAGCAAGTGAGCGCTTGGTAACTGCACACTTCAGCATAGCTGAAGATAAAATGTCGATAAGTAGTGTACGATTGGGCAGATTAGTGAGAACATCATAATGCGCTATTTGCTCTAATTGAGTTTGATAGTCTTTCATCGGAGTAATGTCGTTAGCCAATGCGATATAATGAGTTGCGACACCTTGCTCATTAAACACCGCACTAATAGTTGTCATTTCAGCATACTCCTCACCGTTCTTACGTCTATTCCACATTTCACCAAACCAATAACCGTCTTTCTGTAATACTCGCCAAATATCAGAAAAAACTTCTGGTGCTTCTTTGCGGGATTCGAGGAAACGCAAATTTTGACCAATAGCCTCCTCACGACTAAAACCGGTTATAAGAGTATAACTTTCGTTAACGTCGATAATGACGGCATTATTATCAGTAATTGCGATACCGTCTCCGGCATGCGTAAATACGCTAGCAGCCAGTTTTTGGTCATTTTCAGCTCGTTTTTTATCTGTGACATCAATAAGTGCAGCAAGACAGTCTGTGCCTGTTATACCCAGATTAGCCTCTATGCTTAGCCAACGTGTTGTATCGTTAACGCGGACTAAAATTTCGCAGGTTTGTCCACCCTCACCGTCAAATACCTTTGCTAGACAACGTTTAAAGATATCGCGATGTTGGATTGTTACATAGTTTGAAAACTGTTTTCCTGCCAAGTTAGCGCGCTCGATATCCAATAAGTTCGAACCTCGCAAATTGACCTGATTGATAATGCTATTTTTGTCGAAGGCAAAATACGCAATTGGTGCAAATTCAAATAATTCGGTGTAACGATAATGTAATCTCTCTGCTATTTTTGCTTCGCGTAATTCAACATTCTGCATCTCTAACTCAATCTGATGAACCTGCAGTTCGTGAAGTAATCTTTTTGTGGCGTTTTCGTTATCGGTATCGGTATCGGTATTTTGATTATTATCCGTTTGTTTCTTCAATTGTGCTTCAGCGCGTTCGCGCAATTCTTTACTGGACAACTTAGGTGAACTTGGAATAGTGCTCATTTTGTAGGCCTTATTTTACGTAGTTCTGACTCAAGCAACTTGGCTTCACTGATATCTGTAAAGGTAATGACGACACCATCAATGACATTTTCTTGGGTGCGATAAGGCATGATACGAACCTTAAACCAGCGCTCACTTTGAGCCGTTATTTCTTTTTCAACGAAGACCAGCGTATCGAGCACTGTTCTAGCATCGTCCTGCAATGATGCATAATCTAGCTCAGTCGCTATATCAGACAATGGTCTTCCCACATCACCCGGGAGTAATTTAAATAAGTGGGTTGCATAGTTAGTGAAACGTCGTACGCATAAACCGTTATCCAGAAACACCGTTGCAATTTCTGTACTATTGAGTAGGTTTTTCATGTCGTTGTTGACCCATGACAAGTCATCGACTTTGGATTGCAATTCCGTATTAACGGTTTGTAACTCTTCATTCATTGATTGCATTTCTTCTTTCGAAGTAGTCAACTCTTCATTGGTAGATTGCAATTCTTCATTGGTTGATTGCAACTCTTCATTGGTCGACCTCAGCTCTTCCTGTGCAGCCTGCATTTGATCGCGGGTTGCCTGCACTTCATTGCGTGCATTTTTTAGTTCTAGTTCAGATTGACTAATTGTTTCTGCTTCACCCTGTTTTCCAGAACTCGCGTTGATTGGTATGGGAACATCAGTAAACACGATCATTAGTAAGCCACGTAGATCTTTTGGCTTGCTAATGGCTTGCACCGTCAAATTAATGTGTTGTGAACCCACTCTCAAATTCGGAATAGTCACTGGCTCTGTTTGTGTTTGTGCTTGTTTCATGGCTACGTTGAGGTGATATTGCAGTTCTTCATGCACCATCACATTAATATTCCAATTCGCTTTACCTGCCGAGGGTTCTAAATATTTTCCAGTGCGCCCATTGATATATATAATGTCACCTGCAGGATTAACTAACACCGCTGCTGGCGAATAGTTTTTTAGTACAAGGTGGTCTGCGTGCGTTTGTAGGTTGAGAATGTCTGCACTCATATTTCTGTTTCTCTCAGGTTCATTTTCTATCAAGGATAAAACTGGAAATATCCGTGTGGGGAAGTTAATTTGGTTGTTCTGTACAGGAGTATCGATGCGCGTAAAAATGCGGTCATTCTCGTTAAGTGTAGAGAATAATTCGCTAAACTTACCAATGCTTTCGGCACTACCTAAAACTAAACTACCATGAGAATTCAACGCATAATGAAATAATGGAATTAATCTCTTTTGCAATTCTGGACCAAAGTAAATCAGAAGATTACGGCAAGTAATGATATCTAACTTTGTAAACGGCGGATCCATAATGATGTTCTGTGGTGCGAAGATCACCATGTCGCGTATTTGTTTTGTAACACGATAACCAAGTTCGTCTTTAAAGAAGTAACGGCTCAACTGCTGGGACGATACATCAGTCTCAATGCTCTGCGGATAAATACCTTGGCGTGCAATATTGATAGCATCATGATCAAGATCGGTAGCAAATATTTGTAAGGTAAAATGGCCTCTGGGCTTAATATCCTCTAATGCATCCATAATTGTCATTGCTAGCGAGTAAGCCTCTTCTCCAGTAGAACAGGCGGTAACCCAGACTCGTAACTCTTTACCTTTTGGATAATTCGCCAAAAGGGCAGGCAGCGCAATTGACTTGAGTTGCGCCCACACTTCTTTATCACGAAAGAAATTGGTAACGCCAATCAACAGTTCCTTAAACAGTAAATCTTGCTCTTGTGAATTTTCTCGCAGATAGCGCGCATAGAGTTCCATATTGTCAAGCTGATGCAGAGTCATGCGACGTTCAATACGACGTAATAGGGTATTTTTTTTGTACAATGAAAAATCGTTGCCAGTTCGATCTCGCAAAGCGACAATGATTTTCTGGAAAGGACTTGCTAAATTAACTTTTTCTATAGATTTTGCATCCGTTTTAATAGCTTTTCGACTGTGCTTGAGCAATTCTGTAATCTGGGTTGGTAGTTTTTCAGCACGGTCTATTGCATCAATTAAATGTGTATCGATGGCATTGCGGGGCATTGAATCAAATTTAGCAGACTCAGGCAACTGCGCCAAACACAATCCCCCTTTTGCTTTGATAGCGCGCACACCGGGAGTGCCATCTGAACCCATACCTGACAAAATGACGCCAATCGCATTTTCGCGCTGATCATCTGCGAGGGACTGAAAAAAGAAATTAATAGGTAAGCGTAACCCGCGAGGCTCAAAAGGCTCGAGAGGCTCAAGCAGCAACAATGATCCATGCAGAATAGACAAATCTCGATTAGGCGGAATGACATACACGCAGTTCGGCATTACTTTCATGCCATTGCCAGCTTCGGTTACTTTCATCTCCGTGCAGCGATCTAACAATTCCGCCATAATGCCTTTACGAGAGGGATCTAGGTGCTGGATGACAATAAAAGCCATGTTGCTTGGTGTTTTTACATGCGAGAAAAAATCTTCCAACGCTTCCAAGCCACCCGCCGAAGCACCGATGCCTACGATGGGCATTGGTTTTTGTGCTGTTTTCAATTTACTAGAATCAGCAGAGCGTTTAGGTGTAATAATCTTTGGTTTATTTTTCATCAAAATAACAGGTGTTCCAATCCTTAAGTTAAGGATACACCTAAATGAGTAATATGGTAGCGATATATAAACTCTGAAATCGCGGGCATACGCAAATAAGTACTTAAAACGGAACTGTAGTAACCATTAATAAAGCAGTTGATTATAGCCAAACCAACTTTGGCTAAACCACACTGTAACGGGCAGAGTCAGCAAGGTAAGTCCAGTTTGAACACTTATAAATACAGACAAAATAGACGCATTGCCACCCAGTTGTTTGGCAAGCGCATAACCTGATGTGGCTGTAGGTACAGCACCAAAAAGAACAGCGACACAAGCTTCCAATGGGCCTAAACCGAGGATAGTGGCGCCGATGCCTATACACAATGGGAAACCAATGAGTCGTACCAATGTCGAGAAAATCAATAATCGAGGCAAAGACTTTAATACACTCAAGCGCAGGCTTGCACCTACGGCAAGCAATACCAGTGGTAGTGTTGCGCGAGCTAAAATACCGGTTATATCAGTCAGTAAGAAAACGAACTCGCCAATATCTGCAATATTCACAACCACCCCTGCAGCAATAGATAAAATCAACGGATTCTTGAATAGCTCTTTTATCAATAGACTTGACAAAGGCTTACTGTTTTTATTTCCATGCAGACTCACCATGGTGATCACCAAAATCACATTTACGCTGGGAATTAAGATAGCGGCACCGAGGGTCGCCAAAATTAGACCTTCTTCACCGTATATCGCACTCGCTAATGCCAATGCGATGAAAGAGTTAAAGCGGATACTAGCTTGCAATATAGAAGTGCCTGTTGGTCTATCAACACGATTGATCAAGCTGACAATTAACGCCAATACCGACACCGCAAATAGAGAGGAACCCAGTATAAGAGCGTAGCTAGGCAAAACGGGGCTGCTTAAGTCGGCCTTCGATATATTATAAAACAGCATCGATGGGAACAGAATCCAATACACGAGCTTGTCGACACTTGGCCAAAAGTCCTCAGCTGGAAAACGTTTAGATTGTAATAATGCACCGAATAATAAGAGTAAAAAGATAGGAAGAATTGCTAGAGAAATGTCAAACACGTTACCGCCGCTAAATAAATCAGATGTAAAAATCGTAGCGTGCAATATACAGTATATGTATTTGTATTATTTATTTTTAATTAAAGTATTACTGATACTGAACCGCTGGCTTTGACAGTTAGCTCGGATAAATTGGTTTGATGTTAGACGCTTTTCAAAATGGGATACTAATGCGCAGTCAACTTGGTTAGCTTAGATAGATAATAGATTACTCACACTAGATGGTTATACAACGCGAGACCATCTGCTCCGTTTTGCAGAATAGTAAATCGGTAGCAAAAATAGAGACGCCTTTATTCGCGTCTACGCTCTTTCTAAATCGGCTATTTTTTAAATTTCTATGTACCAAATTTGTTAAAAAACAGTTAATGTCGGTAAAAAATAAATTTAGAAATTACGCTAAGGAATGTTTACCTAATGCAAATTACATCTATTATTCGACGCGCAGCACAAATCAATCCCAATGGAATAGCAACGATCTATGAAAACCGGCAGCAAACTTGGACCCAAATGTTGGATCGGGTAGGCCGGCTGGCGGCTGGCTTGCAAAAACTAGGCATGCAGCCAGGAGATCGTGTGGCGCTGCTATCGCTAAACTCTGACCGTTTTATTGAGTACTTCTTTGCCACTGTCTGGGGTGGCGGAGCGATGATGCCGATGAACATTCGCTGGGCGGCTGCAGAATGTGCCTATGCTTTAAATGATGCAGGTGCTGAGATCCTTATTGTGGATGAGGCATTTAAGGGCGTCGCTGATGAGCTTAGATCGCAGGTACCTAGTCTTAAGAGCATAATTTATTGCGGCGATAGTGATACCCCGCAGGGAATGGAGAACTATGAAGATATCGTGGCATCCAATGCCCCTGCAACAGATGCTGGTCGCAGTGGCGATGATCTAGCGGGTATCTTTTATACTGGAGGCACCACTGGATTCCCCAAGGGCGTGATGCTGTCACATACCAATTTTTATGTGGGTGGTATAACGAATGCACATGAACTAAACATGCAAGAAGGTACGATTTATTTGCATGCAGCTCCCATGTTTCATATTGCTGATTTAGTCTGGTTTAGTGCCGTGAGCTTTATGGCGGGAACTCATGTGGTTATTCCGATGTTCACACCTGATGGCACGCTAGCGGCTATAGAAAAGCATAAACCCAGTCAGATATTGCTGGTGCCCGTCATGCTACAAATGATAATGCAGAGCGACAAGCTAGCAAAGACCGACGTATCTTCTTTACGCCAAATTGCCTACGGAGCTTCACCAATTACGCAGGCTGTCCTTATTGACGCGTTTAAGCAATTTCCAAATACGTCATTCATTCAGGCTTTTGGTCAAACAGAATTGAGCCCTATCGCTACCGTACTTGCTGAAGAGTATCACGTTCTGGACGGGCCAAAGGCAGGAAAACTGCGCTCCGCTGGGCGCGCAACTCGAGTCTGCGAGATCCGTGTCGTCGACGCCAACATGATTGAAGTACCGCGTGGCGATGTAGGACAAATCACAGTTAAGGGACCAACCACCATGTTGGGCTATTGGAACAAACCAGAGGTCACCGCTGAGACAATTATAGACGGCTGGGTGCTTACAGGTGATGCAGGTTATATGGATGAAGACGGCTTTATCTTCCTTATGGACCGAGTAAAGGACATGATCGTCTCTGGAGGTGAAAACGTCTATTCCGCTGAGGTTGAAAACGCGCTTGGCCAACACCCCGCAGTAGCTACTAGCGCTGTAATTGGTATTCCTAGCAAAGAATGGGGCGAAAGCGTGCATGCTCTCGTCATATTGCACCCTGGTGTCAAAGTAACAATTGAGGTATTACAAAAACACTGCCATACACTGATTGCTGGATACAAATGCCCGCATAGTATTGAATTTAGAACCGAGCCATTCCCACTATCAGGTGCAAATAAGGTACTCAAAACCGAATTGCGCAAGCCTTACTGGGAAGGACAAGAGCGGCAAATTTCTTAGTGGGTATTTAACATATCTTGCCAGTGAGCAAACTAATCTAATTACGTAAGCGCGATACTCCAAATCACTTTGCCACCGATGTAGTTGCGTTGCGTTGTCTTGCCATATAGCAGGGTATTCGCTTTTGCCAGCGGCACAAGCTTCTAATGGCGTGTAGTTGCGCTATGGAGGGCGAACTGCGATGGTTTGCATATTGCGAATGAATACATTTGCGTCATGTGCCTTTCTTTACTTTTTCAATACTTTAAATAAAAAATAATTTGTTTAATTATATTGTGCTATATTTTACTGTAGTGTGAGGTAATTATGTTAAGTTGGCGATATTAGTAGATCCCACATAAGTATTAGAGTTACGGAGCCTTTTAAGGGGCAATAGCCCTATCAAAATTCTTACGATAATGTTCCTACAGGAGTCATATAAAATGACGTTAGAGAAGAACAAAGTCAAAATTAAGTTAAGTCGATTTAACCATATCCCACATGATATTGAGGGGCACTTTTATACAGTTTTTAATAATACTCATGACCCTGCATTCGTAAAAGACCAAGAATTTAAGTTTGTTTTAGTCAACGATGCTTGTTGCCGTTCTTTTAGGTTATCAAGAAACCAAATAATCGGTATCACACTCGCAAAAAATCTACCTGCTAGCGAAATGGAGCAATTTTTATCTATGGATAAAATAGCGCGCGCAACTGGAATAGAGATTATGTCTGAAGGGTCTATTTCAGCTAATGGCGTGCAAAGAAAGGCAGCTGTAACCATAAAAAAACGATTCGTAGACTCAAAAGGCAACTATCTTCTTGCAGGAACATCACTGTGAAGAAAGAACTTGAGCAGGAAAGGAATGACACTGACGAAGCGACAGACAAACGCGCCGATGAACTGCTCATCGCTAACAAAGAGAAAGACAAACAAGCCGATGAACTGGTCATCGCTAACAAAGAGAAAGACAAACGCGCCGATGAACTGCTCATCGCTAACAAAGAGAAAGACAAACAAGCCGATGAACTGGTCATCGCTAAC
>JAWUVZ010000072.1:0-7404 GCA_034112105.1 Glaciecola sp.
CGTTTAATACATTACTAAATGGTAAAAACCCGGGTACGCGTTTTTCACCAGATAAAAAGCCGATGAATGACCATTTGCATTGGATGACACATACGTCAACTGCACAAGGTGAACTTGTGGTGGAAAACGATTTTGATACTGAGCTTGACGGTGACAGTGAACAACTTACTAGCAACGAAATTATTGCGGTAAACGGCGATTTTTCGGTCGGGGATACCATTTTGGTAAGAAAAGATGACGGTACGAGACTAGCAAAAGCTAAGTCAAATTATAGTAGTTGTTTGCTGAGTTTTATTACAGAGCAAGATGATCAAGCTTTTGCCAGTAAGTTTCAAGATACCACTGGTCCAATAATATCAGATAGTAATATAGCCCTACTGGAGGACGAATGAGTTTAATTAAAGATTTATCACGAAAAGCAGCAGAAGCAGCACAAGTTCTTTCAGTTTTAGACGAGGCAGTTAAAAATGCTGTACTCATTGATATGGCAAAATCGTTGCGTGACAATGCAACAGGGATCATTCAAGAAAACGGTAAAGACTTGGTTAATGCTAAGAACAATAGCTTGCCTGATGCAATGATAGATAGACTTATGCTAAATCAAGACCGTATTGAAGCAATGGCTGAAGGACTTGAAACAGTCGTAATATTGCCGGACCCTGTTGGTGTCGAAAGAGATTTAGGTACTCGGCCGAATGGTTTACAAATTAGAAAAATGAGAGTGCCTCTAGGTGTGGTTTGTATGATTTTTGAAGCCCGCCCGAACGTAACAGCTGACGCAGCTGGTTTATGTTTTAAATCAGGCAATGCTGCCATCTTGCGTGGTGGTAAAGAAGCATTAGCATCCAGCTTATATATCGCTACTATCCTGCAGAATGTGCTTGAAAAGCACAATTTACCGAGAGAGTTAATCTCAGTCGTGCCCAACGCTGACAGGGCTCTAATGCAAGAACTCATGGAGCAAAAAGATTATATTGACGTAATTATACCGCGCGGTGGTGAAGGTTTAATTAATTACGTTACTGAAAACAGCAAAATACCCGTTATTCAACATTTCAAAGGTGTGTGCCATTTGTATATAGACAAAGATGCAGACATTGAATCGGGTATCAATTTGCTTGTTAATGGTAAGACTCAACGAACCGGCGTATGCAATGCACTAGAAGGTTTGCTAGTACATGAAGACATTGCAGAAGAGTTTTTGAGTATTGTAGGCGCTATTTTAGAAGATCACTCTGTAAAAGTGAATAGCTGCGAAAACTCAAGTAAGTACTTTAATAATCCAACCGTAATTGAAACGGAAGGCTTCGGTGAAGAGTATCTAGATTTAGAAATAGCAGTTCGCATTGTGCCCTCGGTAGAAAAGGCTATGCAACATATTGCTCGTTTTGGAAGTAATCATACAGAAGTGATTTGCACTAAAAACGACATAACAGCTAAACGCTTTCAACGCACAGTTGATTCGTCGGTAGTCATGGTAAATGCTTCATCACGCTTTTCCGATGGAAGCCAGCTTGGCTTAGGTGCTGAAATTGGCATTGCGACCACTAAGCTTCACGCTTATGGGCCGATGGGCTTGGAATCGTTAACCACTGAGAAGTATTTGGTAAATGGTGTGGGTCAGGTTAGGCCCTAGTTGTTTTATTATTTATTAAGAGCTAGCGTTGCTAGCCTTTTTTTTGTGCGTTTTTATCCAAAGTCACTTTTGAGTGACTTTGGATAAAAACTGTTTCCATTTCAGTTAACCAATTACATATTACTGTTTCGGCACCGCCACCCTCGAGTGAATTGATTACGAAAACAACATTTTGGTTTTTGATTAATTCCATTCTTTTCCGATACATCCCACAATTTGATACTACTTTCTCTATATTTCAGCGGCTATTTCCATTTTGAATACTATATTAAATGCGTCTCTTAACTGCGTCTCTTAACTGTGTCTCAGGTTATGTTATCCATATGAACGCATATTTTTATATTCGCGTGTATAAAATAACAGATTATTGATCATTGGATAATTAGGGTTTAATCAAATAGATTGAAAAATATTCGATAAACTTGACTATAGCCTTGAGTGGTTTAGATATGTTACGTATTGAAATCGTTATATTTATCTTGAGAGCATGGCATAATTAACAAGGTCATTTGTGACAACTATACAATGCAGTTTGCACTTTTTGTGTCTCATTATCCTACTTCTTGCGTCGGGCAGTATTGTCCTGTCTAAAATAACTTTCACCGAAAAACCATTTAGCCTAGTTACAAGTTGCTATAACCAAGACGCCGAAGCAAGAGCCCGCGACTGGCAATTAATTCTTGAGCAACAAGAAAATCAGCTCGCCAATGCCCAGCTTTATGAAATCAACGGTTTTTTCAATAGAATAGGTTTTGTAGACGAGAAACAGCAATTACCTGTAACACAAAGACATGATTTAATTTCCACATACAGTTTTAATAGTGACGGCTTATGGCATGCAAAATCACAAGGGCAGTTTACACGGCTGCAATCTAAAAATAACAATAACTTGTGGCTGGATTTAACTGAACGCATGAAACAGGGATATCAGTAATCTTGTTTACAAATATAGTTTTGAGAAAACGGTGGACATCACACCAAGCGCAGTGTTTTAAGGAAGGAAGCAACACATGTCGTTAGCGAAACAATTCGGAATTGGTTTTTTTATCGTTTTCTTTTTAATGTTTATAGGCACTCTGTGGGTGAATACGAATAATACTCGTGACTTTATTCAGCAGCAATTGGCTTCGCACGCCCAAGACACTGCCACGTCTTTAGGGTTATCTATTACGCCATATGTTGGTGATGAGGCTAATATTCCCATCATCGAAACTATGACAAATGCTATTTTCGACAGAGGCTACTACCAATCTATTCAATTGACCGATCCAAATGGTGTAATTTTGTTAGACAAAGCTAATCCTAATGCGATGCGGTCAGTACCTGAGTGGTTTATTAATATGTTTATGATAAAAGCACCTGTTGCGGCAACTAACCTTAATACGGGTTGGAAAATTGCTGGAACGCTCGAAGTGATTAGTAACCCAGGGTTTGGATACGAACAATTATGGCGCAATGCAATAGATACTTTTTGGGTTGTTTTTGCTATCTTTATCCTAGCAATAATTTTCGTGTGGACGATGGTCCGACTGATCACGCGCCCGTTAATTGATGTGGCTTCGCAATTAGAGGCAATAAGCAATAAAAACTTTGGAACGGTTGAAAACGTGCCAAGTACTCCTGAACTCAGTACTGTTGTCAATGCAGTCAATCGCATGTCAACAAAGTTATCTAAAATGTTCACACAACTAAGTGAGCAATCAGAAAAGTATCGTCAGTTTGCGTATTCGGATTCACTCACCAATGTCGGTAATAGACGGGCTTTTGAACTGGCATTGATGCAAATTTTGACGGACTCTGAACAGAATTCTCAAGGCTTTTTGTTAATCATTCGCTGCAGTAGCCTAGGGCACGTTAATAATGTCTATGGCGGTGACGTTGGTGACAGTTATTTGATTAGTATTACTCAAGCAATCAAAAAAATAGCGTCTCAATCATTTTCTCATTTCAATTTATATCGTCTTAATGGCGCGGATTTTTCATTGATTATAGAAGGTTGCTCAAAAGATAAGTGCACTGCACTTTTAGAACAACTATCAGCCACTTTTTTAAGTTTAGAGAAGACTGAGTATGGACAAGGGACCGCTCACATTGCGGCAACTGAGTTTTTATGCGGGGAGGACGTAAAGGCAACGATGGAAAAAGTAGACAGTGCACTTGCCATAGCAAGCACTGCCTCAACTCGTTGGCAGTTATCATCCAGCCTTAGCGTCACCCAAGGAAATGAAGCTTGGCGTGAAAAGATTCAAAACTTAATTGATACAGGCACTGCGGATTTTGCGAAACAACCAATTGTTTCAAAAACCGGGAATGTGTTGTACCAAGAGTGGTTTGCGCGCTTACCTAACCGTTCGCCTAGTGAGTTTTTGCCTATGGCCCAATTGGTTCCAGCATCTGTTAGACTCGATTATGCTGACAAATTGGATAAACTGATTTTAACTGAAGCGCTGTTAAAAATTCCGTTAGCGATAGGCCTCGTAGGTATTAATATCTCGAGAATCTCTATATTAAATTCCGATTTTCAAGAATGGCTATTGTCGACATTGTCTCAGAGCAACCAAGTTTGCGCTAAATTAGTACTCGAAATTCCTGAAAGAGCATTGGTAAATGACACAAATAAATTATCAGGTTTTGTTAAAGAACTAAAGCAACTTGGTGTAAAAATCACGGTCGAACGCTTTGGTGCGCAGTTTGCTTGCATCACTCATTTACGAGATATTCGTCCCGACTATTTAAAACTCGACGGGCGTTTTATTCGAGATATTCAAAATGAACCAGATAACCAGTTGTTTGTGCAATCCCTTGTCGCTATTGCACACGGGTTGAATATTGAAATTATTGCTGAAATGGTAGAGAGCCTTGAAGAGTCTGAGTGGCTGAAAAATGCAGGAATAGACTATCAACAGGGCTATTATGTTGGTGCACCCCAGGAAAATTACAACTAGAGCTGATGTCAAATAATATTGTTTACCCATTTGATTGCTTTGCTATTGTAAAGTAAATCACTTTTTCAAAGCCCCTCAGGTAGAGGATTCTTTGCTAGCTAGTCGTTGGGAGCAAATAGACCTTGGGCCTGGAGTTTCTTTCAAATACTCATATACTTTCTTTTAATTTCATTTTCGAACCATCTTATTTTAACGCTTCACTGCTGGTTATGAAATTATCATAAATTTGAGGGATGTAGGCATCTGTGAATGAGATGTAATGGGTAAAACGTCAATAAATGATTTAATCCGAATCGGTTAAAGGTATGTCAAGGTGCTCATAACGTAACCAGTTGAGCAGGAAGTGTTTGTGTTTTTGATGTTATTTATTGGTATAGCTACAATCTCAAAAGCCCCTTTTTATTTTATATAAAATGGTTATAACGTTGATTGTCGTTAAAAAAATCATTATCAGTTGCTGCGCAATCTATTTAAAAATACTTAACGTCACTCGTTTATATGTGCAAGAATGCATCTATTAACATTTCATTAAAGAATGACCAGTAGGCGAGAATATGGCATGTCGTTAATCGGCTCCGTTTCATCCGTATCAGCAGTAATTGATATGATCAATAAAAAAATTGGGGAATGGGTCAGCTATTTTACTTTTTTAATGGCGGCAGTTACATTTGCTGTGGTCGTTTTGCGCTATGGTTTTAACCTTGGCTGGATAGCCATGCAAGAATCAGTCGTTTATTTACATGCAGCTGTTTTTTTGCTTGGCAGTGCTTACACACTTCAACATGATGGTCATGTGAGAGTTGATGTTTTTTATAGAGGTTTTAGTGAAAAGCGAAAAGCGCTGGTCAACTTAGTTGGTACATTATTTTTGTTATTGCCAGTGATGATTTTCATTACCGTTGTTAGTTGGCATTACGTCTTCGAATCGTGGCAAACGCTTGAAGGGTCTATGGAGTCAGGTGGTCTTCCTTTTCTATATGTGCTGAAGACGTTCATTCTTTTATTTTCACTCACGATGCTCTTGCAAGGCGTCTCGGAGGCTATTAAACAAAGCTTAATATTGGCAGGAGTAGCCAAATAGTGGAAATCCTCTCACTTGTTCTGTTTCTGGTGGTTTGCCTCTTTTTATTGAGCGGCTACCCTGTCGCATTGACTCTCGCTGGCACCTCATTAGTTTTTGCCGGCATTGGTATTTTCTTTGATGTATTCGACGGCAATTATTTATTAGCAACACCAAGTCGTTTATTCGGTATTGTAAATAATCAAACCCTTATCGCTGTTCCGCTTTTTGTTTTCATGGGCGTGGTATTAGAGCGCTCCAAAATTGCTGAAGAGCTGCTGGTAGCAATGTCAGGTTTGCTAGGGCGTTTTAAAACAGGTTTGGGTGTATCAGTCGTGTTAGTGGGCATGTTACTCGCAGCAAGCACCGGCATTGTTGGCGCTACAGTAGTTACAATGGGCTTACTCTCATTACCCACCATGCTGAAACGCGGTTATTCACCATCTCTAGCGACGGGAACTATTTGTGCAACGGGAACGCTGGGGCAAATTATTCCACCTTCTATTGCATTAGTGCTGCTCGGTGATGTTTTATCTAGTGCGTATCAAAAAGCACAGCTTGATATGGGGATATTCTCTCCAGAAAGTGTGTCTGTCGGCGACTTGTTTGTCGGTGCGATTGTACCTGGGCTTATTCTTGTTATCTTTTACTTACTTTATTTGTGGGGGGTCAGTAAGTTTAGTCCCTCTCAGGTGCCAGCGCATGGTCAGGAAAATGAGCACGCTAACCTAAAAGAACTTCTTATTGCTTTAGTACCTCCATTATTACTGATCATTGCTGTCTTAGGCTCGATATTAACGGGCAAAGCAACACCGACTGAAGCCGCTGGTGTTGGCGCCATTGGTTCGGTATTTCTTGCATTGTTAAAAAAGAAAATTAATATAGGGAACACTAACTACGTGGTGCGCGAGACCACAAAAGTGACATCAATGGTCTTTTTGATCCTAATTGGTGCGTCAATATTTTCTCTCGTTTTCCGTGGTTTTGGCGGTGAAGAGCTGTTACAAGCGTTCTTTGCAGACTTACCTGGTGGTGTATTTACCGCCGTGCTATTGGTAATGGTGGTCATTTTTTTACTTGGCTTTATTCTCGACTTTATTGAGATCACCTTCGTCGTTGTTCCAATTATTGCGCCTATTTTGCTAGTGATGGGCCTCGATCCTATTTGGTTAGGCATTATGATCGCTGTAAATCTGCAAACCAGTTTCTTAACACCTCCGTTCGGTTTTGCATTGTTTTATCTTAGGGGCGTCACATCCGATACCGTCAAGACTGAGCAAATTTATAAAGGTGTGATTCCGTTTATTATTATCCAACTTGTTTTGTTAATTATTATGGCCATTTGGCCAGGCATTATTACATGGTTGCCATCTGTCATTTATGGCGGCAACTAGTCTAGTTTTTAAGGGAGAGTAAAAATGAAAAAGTCAGTTAGTTTGTTGTGTGCTGCTGCGGCTATGTTCGCCATTGTCTCTTGCAGCGGCAAGAATGAAGAAAATGCAACAACGGACATTATTAAAGCGCCCGCGGAGACCATAAAGTGGAAGTTAGTGACGTCATGGCCAAAGAACTTTCCGGGTTTGGGCAAAGGACCGGAAACCTTCGCAGAATATGTCAACGAAATGTCTGGCGGTCGCTTGGAAGTTCGAGTTTATGGTGCTGGAGAGCTTGTTCCTGGCTTTGAAGTATTTGATGCTGTGTCGGGTGGCAGCGCAGAAATGGGCCATGCAGGCGCGTATTACTGGAAAGGTAAAATGCCCGCG
>JAWUVZ010000073.1:0-8343 GCA_034112105.1 Glaciecola sp.
AGGAGTGTGCTGCATTCGGCAAAGGTATTGGCCATCGAACACTGTATCAGCGTATTAGGGACGCTCCAAAAGCCGTTTAGAGCAAATGAATTAGAGACCATTTTAAGGAAATATAGTAAATCACCTCTTAAAATATTGGCGAGTGCCAACTTAGTTTCCGTAGAGGAGCTTCGTCAGGCCATTAAGGATGAGGTCTTATTCCTAGTATATCAACCGCAGGTAACAATCAGTGATAGAGAGCTAATAGGCGTTGAGGCGCTCGTTCGCTGGAAACATCCAAAAAAAGGAATGATCCCTCCAGACTTTTTCATTCCAATGGCAGAAGAAAATGGCTTGATTAGTGAGATTACTTCATTTACTACGAAGGCTGCCATTCATCAGCAAGGAATATGGAAAAGGCAAGGTAAAAACATTAGAATGTCAATCAATATATCCCCCAAAACACTTGATGATCTTGACCTGCCTGAAAAACTTGAAGCTTGCGCTAAATATCTAGGCGCTGATGTTTCAAATTTGATGCTTGAGGTTACTGAAACCGCCCTCACATCAAATGTTGTTCGATATATGGATATATTGTCACGTATACGCATGAAAGGATTCGGTCTCGCTATCGACGACTTCGGGACTGGCTATTCTTCGCTGCAGCAACTCATTCGCGTGCCTTTTTCTGATCTAAAAATCGATAAGGCTTTTATTCAAAAATTGACAACCGAAAAGGAATGCTACACGATCACTAACATATCTATCATGCTCGCCCATGAGCTTGGAATGTGTGCTATCGCAGAAGGAATCGAAACCGAGGCGGATTGGAATATATTAAAACAACTTGGCTGTGACGAAGGACAAGGATATTGGATCGCAAGGCCTATGCCACCTGAGGAACTTGAGTCTTGGACGAAAATTTGGTCTGCTCGTAAACATGTTTACTAATCCCGCAGTCAAAGAATAGTAATTTTTCAAATCCTAGAAAAAAGTAGCCTGAAAACTTGGGTTAGACTTACAGTATATGGCGCTTATCGACATCAAATGTGCGTCCATCTTATGCTTCGTCAATCATGTCAGTGTAATCGTTTGTCTCTGCGAGGTGGTAAAAAGATTCTATCGTTTATTTCAACCTACCTATAATAAATCTAAGTTTTAGTGTCGGTTGCAATCTAGATAAGTGAACAGGAAAATAGGTAGTCATTACTACCTGAGGTTTAAGTTGAGTATAATAAAGGCCTGGGTAAATGCAGGCCTTTGATTGACGCAACTATAGTTGATTAATCTATCACACTCCTTTGGCTTGCGAGAGTTCTGTCGTTATAAATACCTTCATCTAACTCACCCTCCGTTTTGGCAACAATCGTTGATATGGTGCAGTCACCAGTCACGTTTACAACGGTGCGAGTCATGTCAAGTAAACGGTCAATACCAATAATTAAAGCAATACCTTCAACCGGTAAATTAACCTGTTGCAATACCAAGGCAAGCAATATTAATCCAACTCCTGGCACACCTGCAGTTCCAACTGACGCTAGCGTCGCTGTCACTACAACCATCAGCAAATCAACCGTAGACAGGTCAACATTGTAGACTTGTGCAATAAACACCGTAGCGACGCCCTGCATAATTGCTGTGCCGTCCATATTAATTGTAGCGCCTAGAGGCAGAGTAAAAGAGGAAACTGAACGACTAACGCCGAGTTTTTGCCTGGCCGTTGCCATTGTTAATGGCAAGGTTGCACTGCTGCTTGCAGAGCTAAATGCAAACATCGCTACTTCTCTCATTTTAAATAATAGGATAGCGGGATTCAGACCAGTTGTTAATTTAAGTAATAGAGGATAAACAATCACTGCATGCAATATTAAAATCACAAGGACGTTCATAAAGTAACTAAAAATTGCTAAAATGGCGCCTGAATCGACCGTCGCTGCTAGTTTTGCTAACAAACAGAAAACACCATACGGTGCAAAATTCATTACAATGGTAACAATTTTCATGATGACTTCGTTGAGGTCGTTGAAGAAGCCGGTTATGCGTTTGCCTGCTTCGCCGGCATATGTCATCGAAATACCAAACAAAATGGCGAACACAATAATCGGTATCATTTGTCCTTCTGCCATCGCGCTAATTGGATTACTAGGCACCATGTCAATGATGACTTGAACAAAGCCAGGTGATTTTGTTGCGACAAAATCGCCTGTTGGAGTTGCTGGATTAAATCCTTCACCGGGTTTAAATATTAATGCCGACGTCATTGCGAAGATAACCGCGACAAATGTCGTGAACATATATAGGGCAATTGACTTACCACCCAAACGTCCCAGTTTTGAAGGGTCGCTCAAACTACTTGTTCCACATATTAAAGATACGAAAACTAAGGGCACCACGAGCATTTTTAATGCGTTGACAAAAATCTTACCACCTGCGTGAAATATACCGTCTACGAAAAATCCATACGTAGAAAAGGACATTGAGAATATATTGAAATCAAGATCTCCTATAAGATAGTTTGCAACTTGCAGGAGAACACCTATCAGGATTCCGGCACACATGCCGATAAAAATCCTAGTGGTCAAACTTAGTTTTGTGTTGTCTTTGGACATTTATAGACCTTTTGTATTTTCGTTATATGTCTGTATACCCAAAGACTACCAATTCTTGAGTCAAAGCTAAACATATTTTGTTTTGGTGACCTGTTAATTTACTAGCAAGAACACAGTAGGGTACTTAGATGAAGGCATTAATAAGATTTATAATAATATGCACAACCTCAATTATGCTTTTTGCATGTGGTGGTAGTGGTGATACTTTGAGCAGAGATGGAAGTGGTGGCGGTGCAACAACACCTGATCCGGATCCAGTGGCTACTTATTCGGTAGCGCTGAGCATTTCAGATGCCCAAGGTAATGCGGCGAATGAGTTGAGTGAAGGTAATTCACTGATTATTACTACAGCATTAACCGCGACAAATGGTGGCAGCGTTAATGATGTTTTAGTTACTTTCTCTTTAAGTGAAGCTGATTTAGCAACATTCAATAATGACACCGCAACCGCACTCACAAATGCCGATGGCGTTGCTGTGATTGGTCTCGAGGTAGGCATTCTCAGAGGCGATGGTCTCGTAAGTGCCACTATAGAAGCGGGTGCATCCGGCACGATCGGCTTTAGTTCAACAGGCATACAACAAGCTCAAGTAGTGCCAGCGTCGTTAGAACTGTTCACGACGCAAGTGCAGATAGCTTCGAGTGGTGATGATACTGTTGAGCTAATTGCAGTCGTTAAAAACCAACAGAACGTGCTACTAGAAGGTGTTGTTGTTTCGTTCTCTGCAGATGCTGGCGCATCAATAGAGAACGTTTCAGGTACAACAGGAGTAGATGGTAAGGCAAGTGCTACATTGACTACTGAAAATAATCGCAGCAATAGACTAATTAATGTTACC
Organism: Glaciecola sp.; assembly: GCA_034112105.1. GTDB lineage: Bacteria > Pseudomonadota > Gammaproteobacteria > Enterobacterales > Alteromonadaceae > Glaciecola. The sequence continues at coordinate 3,428 of JAWUVZ010000073.1, forward strand.
GCAAGCACATCATCATTGAGTGACACATTGTCCGTTGATGTCGTGGGTACAGAGATTAACGTTAACGGTGCTAATTCCGTTATTATAAATGACCAAGCACCAATTACATTTAATTTAGTAGATTCGTCGGGTGTGGGCATCTCAGGACAGACTCTAATGTTGTCAACTGATGTTGGACAACTCGATAATTTAACCCCAGTCACGAGTGCCAATGGTCAAGTTACGGTAAACTTTACGGCAACTTCATCGGGTCAGGGTACAATTAGCGCATCAGCATTAAATGCCACAGGTTCCTTACAAATGACAGTCCAGCAAGATGATTTCGCATTTTCTTCACTGCCAGGGGCTGATGTTCCTTTGCAGACGGACCAAAGTATTTCCGTTCGTTGGTTTAAAAATAATGCTGCCTTTGTGGGCGGTTCTGTCACGGTAACCACTTCCCGCGGCGACATAGCAACGCCTACAGTGGTTACAGATTCGATGGGTATTGCAACTGTGAGTATTCGCTCTGAATATGCAGGTCCAGCTTCCATTTCTGCATTGGGCACCGATGCTGACGGTAACAATGTGACAGCGCGAGCAAGTATTGAATTTGTTGCAACACAGGTTCAAAGTGTATTTGTTGATGCAACACCTGATTTGATTGGGCCAGAAGGACAGACTAGTACGATTAGTGCAGTTGTTCGTGACCCTAATGGTAACCTAGTCAAAGATAAAATTGTTGATTTCACGTTAATAGACTCTAGCGGTGGCAGCATTGAACCGAACAGTGCGACAACGGGCAGTGATGGGATCGCCTCTACGGTATATACATCAAATGCAGTGAGCCCAGAAGATGGCGTAACCGTTCAGGCGACAGCCGATAGCGTTGTGGGCCAGGTTGATTTAACAGTAGGTGACAGAGCCTTCGATATCTCAATTGGCACTGGTAATAAAATTGAAGACCAAGACCCATCGACTTATTTGAAAGAGTTTGCCGTGTTTGTCAGTGACTCCGTTGGTCGCCCTGTTGAAAATGCCTCTTTAACAGCTTCAGCAACACCCATAAAGCGAGTTAACGATGGCGCGTATATAAAAGGTGTATGGATTTATGATGAGCCGAATGAAATATGGGTTGCTACTGCAACCGCGATATGTGCAAACGAAGATGTTAATAATAACGGGCGTTTGGATGCAGGTGAAGATACCAACAATGATGGAGAATTAACTCCGGGTATCATCGGCACTATCAGCTTTAAAGATAGTATTTCTCGCACTAATGCGGCAGGTCAAGCAACTCTAGAACTAAGATACCCTAAGCAATTTGCAGTGTGGGTTGGTGTAGAAGTATCCGTTTTTGGCCAAAGCTCGGGTAGTGAAGCAAGAGATAGTCAGTCTTTGACTCTGCCAATAGCCAGCGCCGACGTAACAGACAAAGACCAAGCACCTCCGTCGAATCCATTCGGCGCTAGTTCAACATGCACAAATCCAAACTAAAATAAGTCAAATAGTAAAAACCCGCTAATTTTAGCGGGTTTTTTTATATATCAACTTTGGAACTGATAAACATTCCCGTAACCTAAGATTTGGGTCAGCTCATCAAGTGCCGTGCGCGATTCTATTAATAACTGTGGGTCGATTAAGTCAGCAACATGCAGTTCATCACGATAGTGCTTGTTAACCCAAGCACATAGCGCTTTATAGCTACCATCATTAATGAACGTCCGTGGGTTTACTTTGCTCTTTTCGACGTCAGTCATTGCAACTCGAAGCCTCAAACAAGCCGGTCCACCGCCGTTTTGCATACTTTGCTTAACGTCGAAATAATGTACTTCTTGTATTGGTGTGTTTAGCGTAACGAGTTTAGTTAAGTAAGCGGATACCGCTGGATTTTTTTCACACTCTTTGGGAGCAATAATGGCCATATTGCCATTTGGCAAACGAACAACTTGGGTGTTAAATAAGTAGGTTTTAACAGCGTCAATAATAGATACTTCGTTGTCTGGAACTTCAATAAAATAAAAATCGTCTGAACCGAATTTTCTCAGTATTTCATCCTTCATTTTTTGCGTATTTAAAAAAGCACGCTGGTGATAAAAAAGCACATTTTGGTTGCCTACAGCGATTACGTCATTATGAAAAACGCCAGCGTCAATAACATCCGGATTTTGCTGCGCAAATACAACATTTTTGTCGCTCAAACCATGCAGTCGCGCAACAGCTTCGCACGCTTCATAAGTATGTCTAGCTGGGTATTTTTGTGGTGCTGGTTTAGATTCATCAAATGCATAGCGACCAAATACAAACAGTTCGACACCGTTACCACCGTATTCGCGACAGAAGCGGGTATGGTTGGCTGCTCCTTCATCACCAAAATGCTCATTCTCTGGCAAGTGTTGATGATGGGCGAAATAGTCTGGATCAGCAAATGTCGATTTTAATATATTACCGGTCACTTGCGGCTCTAATGAACGATGATATTTGTTAGTTAAATTAGCCGGTGTAAAGTGTATCTTAGCATCTGCTGTATCACCGCTTGGAGACACTGTTGCTGCATTCGCCGTCCACATGTTAGAAGCTGAACAGCAGGCTAAAAAGATATGCGGGGCCTGCTTATATGCTTGTTGCATTACATTCGCGTCACTACCGCTAAATCCGAGTCTGCGAAGTGCATAGATGTCTGGTCTTTCTTGTGGCGCTAGAACGCCTTGCACCATGCCCATATCAAAGAGCGCTTTCATCTTTTGGAGACCTTGCAATGCCGCTTGTTTCGGATTACTGACTGCGTTAGCATTACTCTTCGATGCAACATTGCCGAAAGACAAGCCTGCATAGTTGTGAGTAGGGCCAACTAGTCCGTCAAAGTTAGCTTCAAATTGCTTCATGTATGGATCTCCAATAGTTGTCTTTTATATGCTTGCGTCAGCGGGGTTCACTGAGTACAAGTAAAAAAAGGATAGTGTTAGTTGAACTAATTGCAGACGAAGTATACGCAATTTATTTGACATGCCAATTCATAAATATGAAAAAGTCATAAAAAACAACGAGTTTAGTTGTTTTGAAAATATAAGTATGTGGAACAACTTGTTTTCTATTCACTTTGTAGATATATGTTAAAAAGGAAACTAATAACATTGTTAATTGCGCTAGACGCTTTTTATAAATAAATCACTGTATTTCATAAGGTTCTTTCCATAAATGGGTAAATCACTGGTAATAGTAGAGTCACCGGCCAAAGCGAAAACAATAAATAAATATCTAGGTAAAGATTTTATTGTTAAATCGAGTGTTGGGCACGTTCGGGATCTTCCCACTAAGGCATTAGGGAGAGTTGAGCCCAAAAAACCAGCGAAAGAACTAAATCAGTGGACGGACAAAAAGAAAGCCGCATATTTAAAGGATTTTGAATACCAGAAGCTGGTTGATCGTATGGGCGTTGACCCAAAACAAAATTGGATGGCGCATTATCAAATTTTGCAGGGTAAAGAAAAAGTGGTCGCGGAATTAAAGAAACTAGCGAAAGATGCTGACACTATCTATCTCGCAACCGATTTGGATAGAGAGGGAGAAGCCATTGCGTGGCATCTGCAAGAGTTGCTTGATAGCAAAGGGAAAACCTTTCAACGTGTTGTATTTAACGAAATCACCAAAAATGCTATTCAAGAAGCTTTTTCTGACCCTGGCATCGTTAACATAAATAGAGTAAACGCACAGCAAGCTCGACGGTTTCTGGATCGTGTTGTTGGTTTTATGGTGTCTCCTTTGCTTTGGAAAAAAGTGGCTCGTGGATTATCCGCAGGTCGAGTGCAATCAGTTGCCGTGCGCCTTGTTGTGGAACGTGAACGCGAAATTAAAGTGTTTGTACCAGAAGAATTTTGGGATATTCATGCGGACTTAACAACGCAGTCGAAACAAACATTGAAAATGTTAGTTGCGAAGCACAACAGTGCTGCATTTAAACCAGTTAATAAAGAACAAGCGGATGCTGCAATAGGGGCTTTAGAGTCGACCGAGTACACTGTTGCTAGTCGCGAATCTAAACCAACTCAAAGTCGACCATCTGCACCTTTTATTACCTCAACATTGCAACAAGCCGCGAGCACGCGGCTTGGTTATGGCGTGAAGAAAACCATGACGATGGCTCAGCGCTTGTACGAGGCTGGGCATATCACGTATATGAGAACCGACTCCACGAATTTAAGCAAAGATGCAGTGGAAGGATGTCGCCAATATATTCAGAAAAACTTTGGCGTTCAGTATTTACCGAGCGATCCACTTGTTTATGGAAGTAAGGATGGTGCTCAAGAGGCACATGAAGCCATCAGACCGTCGAACGTTGCTATCAAGGCAGATTCACTCAAGGAAGTTGAAAGAGATGCTCAGCGTCTCTATGAGCTCATTTGGCGACAATTTGTCGCATGCCAAATGACGCCGGCCAAATATGATGCTACGACCATTCGTGTTGAAGCCAATGGATATGAACTAACCGCGAAGGGCAGAGTGTTATTATTTGATGGCTGGACTGTTGTTCAACCGCAAATAAAACGCAAGGGCGATAATGAACTTTTACTGCCTAACGTGAAGCAAGGTGACAAGCTCAAGTTAAATGAATTGGATCCGAAACAACACTTTACCAAACCGATTGCCCGATTTAATGAAGCATCTTTGGTTAAAGAGTTAGAGAAAAGAGGCATTGGTCGTCCTTCAACTTATGCGAGTATTATTTCTACTATTCAAGACCGTGGTTACGTAAAATTAGATAGTAAACGTTTTTATGCTGAAAAGATGGGTGAAATAGTCAACGATAGATTGGTCGAAAATTTCTCGGACCTGATTAGTTTTGATTTTACCGCAAAGATGGAGCAGCGACTAGATGACATTGCTCACGGTGAAACGAAATGGAAGAGTGTTTTAGATGATTTTTATTCCGAGTTTTC
>JAWUVZ010000074.1:0-17453 GCA_034112105.1 Glaciecola sp.
CCGATAACGTCTTACGTACAAGAATTTCACAACGACCAACAGCTCAATGCCACAAAACAAGTTGTCGCATCTAAATATTTCGACTATTACCACGAATATAGCCCCCAAACAGGAGTTTTTGCGTTTATTTCTAACAGAACGGGCACTCACGAACTTTGGATCAATTCACAAGAACAAGAATCTATTGTGGACCTAGATTTGGTTGAGAAAAACGAAATCGTCAATTTTCGTTGGTCACCTTCCGGTGAAAATCTACTCATTGAACTAGGTGGTGGAGAGCTGTTTGTTTATCATGTATCTACTCAATCCAAACGGCAAATTAATCTGAATCACGATACGTTGATGTACCCAGTTTGGGGAGAAAATGACACGAAACTAATTTATTCAACTCCGACCGGTTTTTCACCTCAAGTTTGGAGGTATGACATACCAACCGCAACGGAAGAGTCGCTCGATTTTAAAAATGTTATTAGCGTGGCGGCATCGCCCGATGGAGCGCACCTTTACTTGCTGAAACTAGATTCGAGTTTATGGGTTTATGATAAAACAGCCAAAACAGAAACAATTATCAAGCCGAATGCTACTTGGTCGGCGTGGGGGAGCTTGGTTGTATTCGATAATGGCGTATATTGGCAAGAATCAACAGAATCTGGATACGGCGTGCATAACTATAAAGTGAATACCAAAATTCACTCTCGCATTTTGTCAATAAGCCAGAAAAAGCCATTGCCAATCCGTTATTTTCACGTGTCACCAAAACAAGATTTGATTAGTTTCTATCAATTATCTCAATATGAAAGTGACATAGTACTTGTTAAGAAGTCTAATAATGATTAAAGCGTTTTAGCACAATTTAGTTAATCTTAACATTAAGCTGTTTTGTCTGGGGGTATAAAGGGGGGTATCAAATAAATCCCTATATACTTTTTATAATAAAAACAACTATATAAGCCGTGAATGGGCGGCATGATGTAATTGCATAGCATTGCATAAGGTTACAATGTGAAGCTTTAAAGCCCGCAGATTTATAGTCCGCGGGCTTTTTTATTGATTTTTCCTTGCTAATGATTTGGTCTAACAACACCGTGACTATGGAATATTTTGGAGTATGAAGTGAGGTATCTTTTTAAGCTGATTCGCTATGCGGAACGGCGGAAATGGCACAGGCTGGGCAGTTAGGAGACGTTGAGTATTTACTTCATTTTTGACATCCTTGAATGCCACTATTCATGGATGAAAGATATTGCTGGCACTACAAAAAGGGAAAAAATACAAGCGACATCAATGTTAAGGTTGCGTGCAAGTTGTTATAAAAATGTTAATAATTGATTATAACCAACTCTCCTAAAGGCTTGCGACTGATGCTTCAAAATCGTTTTTATATCGCCTCGACAATCGTATCTTCTTTCCTGACTGCATTACAATTTCTGCATCACCACTGGTGAGCGGTTCAATACAATTGACGTTGTGTAGGTTTACTGAAAAAGATTTATGTACACGTATAAATCCAAAATTACGGCTTTTATCGATAAAGTCAGACATGGTAATGCGCATGGGGTAGACGTTTGTGCCAACATGTAAGTTGGCATAATTCCCACATGCTTCAATCCATTCTATATGCTTCGTCTTAACCAAAAACTCGTTACCTAATTTTTTAACTAACAGAATATTGCCGAGTGAACCTGTAGACGATTGACTATGAGTTGATTCTTCAGACAGTGATTTAGCATCACCTAACCACTGTGCAATTATGTATCTGTATATGCTGATCATGGCTACAAAAAAACAAAATCCCCAGATATCTTTGCGCAGTTCGTACAATAATTCGAAAAAAAGTTGCTTTATATCATGGGCAAATTGGTAGTCATCAGCAGTAGGTAAATAGACGACTTCGCGCATAGCCACCATTAAAAACACATGCAGCATACTGTAGTTAAGTGCCGCTAATCCATATCGAATAAAGCTACGTTTGCTAGCTTGCCAATCCCAAGGGTATTTGTGCATAAACCATGCAATAAGCGGAATAATAAAAAGGGTTGCTAAGGCGCTAGAATATTCCCACACAAAAGGTTCCCATGTATGAAACGAGGCTTCTGATCCTCGTGCTTCTTCCATAAGCTCGGTGGTGGCGTTAATGGTTGCATTAATAGCAAAATAGCCAAATAGCCCAGCCGCTTCATACGAAAATTTGTGTTGTTGAAAGTGTTCTTTCGAAAAGGCCATGTAAATGCTTAATCCTATTATCCCTAATCTCCACCGCTTATCACTTATTCAATAATTTCAGTGGGTTGTAAGTACTATTTCGCATCATTTATGACACTATTTAGTATTAATATATTGCATTTTATACACCTAAACACAAGAGAAAACCATGACTCACCTTAATAAACCACAAGCATCTCGATTACATTGTCTCGATTGGCTTCGCGTAATTGCCATTGCGGTGTTAGTGCTTTACCACATTGGTATGGTGTATGTGCCTGAGTGGGGTTATCACTTCAAAAATCCCTTGAACGGAGATTTGTTACAATCGTTTATGTTGCTTACGTCTCCATGGCGTATGGGGCTTTTATGGTTAGTCTCGGGCATGGCTTTTGCGCATATGTGTAAAGGCTTAGATTTACTTCGGTTATCGACTATACGTTTAGCGATTAAGCGCAGCAATCAAATATTGCTGCCATTGCTAGTAGGTATTTTGTTTATTGTTCCTATTCAACTGTTTGCTGAAATGAAACAAACTGGCGATATGCATTTAGGTTTTAGTGATTTTGTGTATGCGTTTTATGTACAACCTCAACAATATTTTGCTGAATATGCATCTGGCATATGGCCTCGAGTTGACGTTAATCACTTATGGTTTTTGCGTTCACTGTGGGGCTTTAGTATGGTGCTAATTATACTCTCACCAGTTTTGAATACGCAATTTATACAAGCTTCTATAACCTGGCTAGCCTCAAGAGTTGTGCCATTGCTTCTGTTATTTATTGCACCCATTGTGGCAATAGAATTGTTTTTTGAAGGAGAGGCCGTGCGCGAATATTATGGCTTTGTATTACTATTGTTGGGTTTTTGCTTGGGTATGCAAAATGGCTTTTGGCACACCTTAACCAAGTATCTGAAACTACTATGCTTACTAAGTGCTATCGCCATGCTGGCACTTCAGATCGGGTTTGTAGTCATTTGGCAAGGTGGGCTTCATCAAACAAATAGTGTACTAAACGTGCTAATTGAATGCATTTACGTAGCCAACAAAATACTGCCATTGCTGGCTATATTTGCATTGGCTCACAGGTTTCTTAACACTCCGAATAACACTATTAAGCAACTTAATCCGTATGTGTTTCCGCTTTATATTTTGCATCAAAGTGTGATTATATTGGTTGCGTATTTAGCCACTACTAGCTCAATTGAAGTAATCCAAGTACCTGAGCTCCAAATATGGATGAACTTACTACTAACACCTGTCATTTGCGCCACATTATTGTTCTTCATAGACAAGGTGAATGTGTTGCGAGTTGGGTTTGGTATGCGGTTTAAAAACAATTTGGATCCATATAAAAATATGCTTACTAGATCGATTGTTTTTATTATTTGTTTGCCTATGATCATACGGTTGATTACTTAGGCAAGGCTATAGTGCTTGAATTTAAAAAGAAGTTTTCACTCCGTTCAACATTTTAGTCAGCTATATTTTCCCGCTATAACCGCTTTGTGGCAAACGATATCGTAAAAATCCATTTGGAATAAAGGCAAATTAGTAGGACAAAAACTACCACTTAAACTCGAAGAAATTTGGGCGATCAGGATCAGACTACAACTTGCGAATAATCTGAGAGACCCGGCGATGTTTAATCTGGCGCTTGACAGTAAATTGAGAGCGTGTGATTTAATAAAACTTAAAGTTAGAGACATTGCGCATGGCTCAACTATCCAATCTCGAGCGATACTTATTCAACAGAAAACTCAAAAGCCGGTTCAATTTGAGCTCACGCAAAAAACTATAGCTTCATTAGTTGAGTGGATAAATTTCAAAAAACTTCAAAACCCTGATTTTCTATTTGAAAGTCGCGTTAAGAAAGATTTTCCTCTTACCACACGACAATATACAAGGATTGTGAAAACTTGGATAAACAGTATTGATCTCGATCCAACAGCTTATAGCACGCATATAATGAGGAGCACCAAAGTTTCACTAATCTATAAGCGAACAAAAAATCTCCGAGCCATTCAACTTTTGTTGGGACACTCAAAACTTGAAAGCACGGTTAGATATTTAGGAATAGAAGTTGATGATGCACTTGAAATATCAGAACAAACTGACATTTAATCAGAGGCAATCTAAAAACAAGGAAATTTCCTTTTTGCGACATTGCTGACTAAAAAAGTAGATACCCTTAAATAAAAAAGTGTATGCGATAATTCTTGAAATGTTTATTGGGCCGAAAATGGATTCAAAAACTGACGTCCCCAAAATAGTTTACGGTCTACTTCGCTGAGTTCTGCTTCGTCACAAACACTTTGCCAATTATTTTCAATGACTGACTTCTGATGCTCGAATAATTCCTTGGCATCATGTTCGCTGACAAGAAACTTTTGAGCAGCACTTAAGCACGTTTTAAACTGGCTTAAATTATTGTCACCAATAATGCGCATGGCTTGCCCGCTTTCATTCCCTGAACGCCCTTGTGGGCAAATGTCATAAGCAGGTGTGAGGCTTAAATTTTTGCCGTCCCAAAAAGCTGCATGGTTTCGAGCATGGTCATCTGTGTTGCCGCATAAGATATTGAACAAGAGACGCGAGAATAGCTCTCTCAGTGTATCTTTAGGGTTCGTAAAACGATGGCGTATGATTTCTGCCAGCGTTTCGTAACTTGCATAACGCGCCATCATATCATCAAGACCAAATAACGTGAGTGCAGACACCATTGATTTGCGCGACCAGTCTAGAGTGCCATCTGCGCTAGCTGCTTTTACTCTATCAAAACGCTCAATAAGAACAACATCCTTGTTGGCCGCCTTTACCATTTTTACGGGTGCAACATCTATTCCGGCTAAGGCTGCTAGGCGCATAGCAATGAACTCTGCCTTTACAACACTATAAAGGTCACTGGTTGCAGAGAACTTAGCGATGTACTTTGTGCCATTTTCTTCAATCAGCGCTTTTGGTCGTGCGCCTCCAATTGAACTGCCGTGATATAAGGCTTGATCGTGCTCTGGGGTAAGCGGTACGCCTTTTTCAACGCGCTCGGCAGATTGAAGCAACTCTTCCATGGTGACATTATTGGCAGATCTTGGAATATACTCAGTAGGGGAACGCTGAAAATCAAGAGCGCCAATGCGGTCAGAGCCGGACTCTAGGAGATAAGTGAGCTCGTCTAGAGTATTCGTATCGGTACCTGTGCCCTTTAATCCTAATTTTTTATTGATAATGACGCGGCGTCCCCAAGCGTCCGGTGCACTATCTCTTATACAGCCCGGCATGCTTAATCCATCTAAGTTAGGCAAGATGCCAGATTTCATGGGCAGTTCAGGTGCATAAATTGGAATGGAGGGCGTATTATTTTTGCGCTCTAAATAGCTCTTACCGTAGTTAAACATAAGAGAGTTATTATCGGCTTCAAGTTTTCCTGCAATAATTGGATTTGTCTCACCCGGTAGCCAAATCCAAACATAAGCTTCAGTATATTCGGCATTAGAAGTCATCATCTACCACCTTATTCTTTTTACGTGCCTTTTGCGGCAGCAATGCAAGTTTTTCGTGAGTTTGTTTTATGTGCCGCGCCAAGGTAAGGGAAGAAGGAGTTGCATTGAATAGATTTACACCAACAATAGTTGCGACTTCAAATACAGCGCCGATCTCGCATTTAAGGTCGGCTTTCTCAATCCGCTGGAGCATACTTCTGGATATGCCTGCACGCTCAGCCACTTCCTGAGCGCTTAACTTGCGTTCTAATCGCGCAGCACGAATAAGCCCTGATAGCAGGATTATAGCTTCTTCGGGATAACGCGAATAAGAGCGTGTCACTGACTTTGGCATTATGATCTCCGTATTTTCCGCTACACATTAAGCTTGTTACTAATTGGTTCGTATATAGCTCAATAAAGCTTCTATTGGCTCATATGTAACTCACACAATAAATAATCATAATACATCAGTCAAGTTTAAATTGGTCTACATATAAGTCCGTAAGCTACATATTGGGGTGTATGTAGCTCAAACTGGTAGCATCTGATCCACTAAAGTAAGGCAAATCCCTTCACTCTTTTTCTTACCTCATCTAATGTTTGATTGTTATGGACGCTTTCGCATGCCACCGTTTGACAAAGAACGAACTGACAGTCAGTCTAATTCAATTTAACTTCTTCGCAGGTAGTTTCCAGTCGAGCATAGGCGATGAAAATCAATAACACCTTATGTCAGCTAACAGGCACGTCCCGACATTATGAGTGCTCAACTGTCGGCTAAGATTGCGCTGTGGTATTAGCTCGACTGTCCGCAATGGCGGCAATCAAGAGCGTTATAACCCGTTTTTTTCGAGCAATAGCTATATCCTCAAAAGTACAAACTTCTCACACCATTTTAAACGGCGTACGGCAGCTTATGCCGTATTGAAGCCCGTTATGATTTGGCAAAAAACACAATATGACGATCTTACCTAATCAGGTAAAAAGGACAGTAAGCTGTTTGTCGTAAAAGTCGAACAACGGGCGGCTATGAGCGTGAAGGAGACATTGGCTCGCTCATCTATGACGGTCTGCTAAAGACAAAAGAGCGGTCGCTCACAATTGCGGGCGTACTGGCAGTACCAGATAACAATACAACGGTGACCGTTGGTGCTTAAAACAAGAAACTGCTGAATGAAGGCCCGTGGCAATGCTTGTAAGGGAGCACTGAAAAATGTGCAACTTCCATTGCCATAAACTCCTATAAACAGAATTGCTTGCAATATTTATGCACAATAAGCGAATTGTCGCTCGACACAATAAGCGAATAATGATACAACACAATAAGCGAATAAAAGATACGCACAATAAGCGAGAAGAACCACCATGGCGACCCCATCCGAAAAACTGGCTGATGCCTTAGAAGCTCTTCACGACCTTCAGAAAAATGGCTCAGTTGCCATACGCTCTGCCGATCTCTCGCGCACTCACCGAGAACGCCTCGTTCAAAACGGCTTTCTTGAGGAAGTTATCAAGGGCTGGTATGTACTAGCGCGTCCCGATGAAACGCGCGGGGAAAGCACGGCTTGGTATGCGTCCTTTTGGCAGTTTTGTGCAGCTTACCTTAATCATCTAAAAGGCGACGACTGGTGCTTATCATCTGAGCAATCTATCGCGCTTCATACTGAAAATATGACTGTGCCCCAACAGTTATTAGTTCGAGCCACCAAGGCACGTAACAATGTAACAGAATTACCTCATGGCACGTCAATATTGGATATTCGCGCTGCGCTCCCTAAATCCGCTCAGGTGACGACTAAAAACGGTCTGCGCATGTATAGCCTTCCTGCTGCTTTGATTGCCTGTAGCAAGCAAAGCTTTACTCAGAATCCAACCGATATGCGCGCGGCATTATCCATGGTCAGTGACGCTTCTGAGGTCTTGGAGCAATTGCTAGAGGGTGGGCATAGCTATATTGCTGGCCGTTTGGCCGGTTCATTCAGGAATATTGGCCGCAATCAAATTGCCGACGATATCATGGGCACAATGCGCGCGGCTGGGTATGATTTGCGCGAAACAGACCCGTTTGAAGCACAATCTAGCCTAAGTTTCTCGCAGCGCGAGCAATCCCCATACGTCAATCGTATTCGGATTATGTGGCAGGATATGCGGGAAACAGTGATAGCGCACTTTCCTGCATCACCCTTGCAAACAGTTGATAGAACAGCATACATGCAGCATGTTGAAGATGTGTATGTAACAGACGCCTATCACTCGCTTTCTATTGAGGGATATCGTGTAACTCCTGAGTTGATCAACCGCGTTCGCACTGGAGACTGGAACCCAGAACAAAATGCCAATGATAAAGAGCGGCTAAATGCTTTGGCCGCCCGAGGCTATTGGCAGGCTTACCAAGCCGTGCGCAAAAGCATAGAGCAAATACTCAATGGGCATAATGCAGGGGTAGTCGTCGATAGCGATCATCGCGTATGGTATCGCGAAATGTTTGCGCCCGGAGTGACGGCTGGTATTCACAAGCCTGCTGATCTTGCAGGCTATCGGAATGCGCCCGTTTTTATCCGTCGTTCCATGCACACGCCGCCAAGCAAAGAAGCGGTGCGCGATGCTATGCCAGCGTTTTTTAAGTTGCTGCAAGCAGAAGAGAATGCTGCTGTGCGTGTTGTGCTGGGTCATTTTATCTTTGTTTATATTCATCCCTATATGGACGGCAATGGCCGTACAGGGCGTTTTTTAATGAATGCCATGCTTGCCAGTGGCGGCTACCCTTGGACGATTGTGCCGCTGGAAAAGCGCAATGATTACATGGCTGCACTTGAAGAGGCGAGCACGAACCAAAACATAGAGCCTTTCACTGAATTCTTGGGTGCACTTGTTCAAGCTTCACTGGATGGTAAAGCAGAGCCTTCAATTCCGAATGATTAACAAATAATAAAGATATAACGCGTATGATGTCAGCAGAGACGTGGCTTAATCTGAGAAGCCTGAAGGTCTGAAATACGTACAAAGCGCCAATTGGCTGAAATGCACCGACAGTCTGCTTTTTCGTGAAGCCGAAACAAGTGTAAAAAATCCCGATACTTTTATTTTTGGATGAAATACTCATTCAAATCTGAACGGCGTATGACCGGTTATCCCGTAATCTTGTCATTGGATTTTTAATTCAAAAATGTCGATTTAAGCTAATTAGTCATCCTTTGTCCCTCATTTACACTAACTGATGGGATTTATTACAAGGTTGCATAGAGTTGCATGATTCAAAGGGGTATAAACTGGGGTATAGTTTTTAAAGTTGTTTATTTTATTAATGAGATCAGTGATATACGAGCCAATGGGCGGCATGATGTAAGTTTTATCCTTTTGTAGATTGCATATAAAACAACAACTTACAAAGCCTTAAAAGACTAATCGTGGTACGCTTTGTAACACGGTTAGTTTCACTATTGTATCGCGTTACAAGCACCATACTTCAGCAGTTTCGCCCCATCAAATAATCTATCTAAAAGCTCGGTGTTGCAACGACATCTTTAATTTCAAGCTTAAAATAGTCCGTCAATAAATTTATCGACAATCGGCTTTCTGCTATTTGGACCGTTCTATGAACGGCTCCTCTGGCCCTAACGTACTTTATTTAATAATGACAGATGTACTCATTTTGCTATGATTGCGTAATAAATGCGCATACGTGGTGTACAAATGAAAATTGTTACAGAAAGGTTTGTTGAAGTCGCAGTTGACCGTGTTTGCGACGTTTGCAAAAAAAGCGTGATGACCGATGTCGGTAGCCATAAGGTTGAAGAATATGGTGAGTCAAAAGCACAATGGGGCTAGGGCTCCAAAAAAAATTGAAATATATACTATCTTGATTTGTGCGAGAGCTGTTTCAAAGTTGCTCTTTTAGCTCTAAAAGTTTACAGAAGATCCTTAGTCCTGCTCGATGAAGGCAACAACCTGTCCGACGAGAAGTTTGGCCGATGCTCTGTTCGTAGTTGTAAGTAAGACTTTTTAATAATACGATTCTACATATTCGCCAGTTCACACTGTGAACTGAGAAATTCACGGTGTAAATTCTTTAAGACAATTATGCACCTATCCACATATCTCATGAAGAAGATAAAGATCTATTACCTCCCAATTAACACATTATTTATAATAGCTATACATTATCAAAATGCTTTTTTGTAAAGTATGGAGCTGTATTTTCACTCTACAAAAAAATCAATAAGTCGTTACTCGGTAACATTAAAAATAACCTAACTTAATGATACATATAATATATACTATTATTCATTTTTTAATGGTATATATGCATGCTGAATATTTAATTTATGTTACGAGGTAACACTTATTTATGGGTCGAAAAGAGAAAACTGTTGATGGTGAGATGTTTATTGAGCTTGCAGCCTATTACACCAATAAGAATGAAAAAGACCTCGTAGATGTTGCTGAAACCGAACTTTTCGGCTATGCCAGAATGTTCTCAGAAAGGTCTACACATTTTGAACCTTTAAAAACACAACGAGATGAGTTAGTTTCACAAAACCCCGATGCCGATGAAGCTGCTGTCTGGAATATGCTAAAAGAACAAGTGCACAGCATCTCGAGTTTTAGTGACAAAGAGCTTACAAAAAGAAGTTTTTACAAACTGAGAGACCGAGAATTAGGTGTTTACAGAGAGTATTTAGAACGCGGCAAAGGACGGTACACCTTAACCTTTTTTAACAATCATGATATCGAAGACGTTAATAAAAATTTTCAGGCCTTATCGGATGAGACAAGAAAAAAACTGAAAGGTCGCCTACGAAAGCGGAAGCATAAAACAGCTCATCGTTTCTCCAAGAAAACCTATGGCATTGATATTGATAGCGGTGCTTACCAAAGCATCAGATTATTCTCTGAAAGATACGGGTTACAAACTCTCAGCAGTGCGATCATAGTAATGTCATCAATGGCTGAGTCTAATTATGAAGAAAATGCACTCAAAACTGCATTTAAGCAAGCAAGCACTCGACTCGATATTAGCGAAGAAGAACTATTCAAAAAGAATAAATATGTAGCCCAAGCGCTGCAATGGATTCGGGATGGACAACTGTACTTCTCAATAAGTAAATATCAATATTATCTCAACGTTTCGCTTCAAGCTGAGGAGCACTCTACTGAAGTCTGCATGGTAAAAATATCATCGTTGATCTCACAGCTTCGTTCTTCAGAACGAATTGTGATTGGTGATGATAAACATGAAATGAGTTTAATTGGCACATGCGAGAATGGTGCAATTAACCCGTTTGCCGATACCACCGAAATAGAACAACTCACTCTTCAGCCTGTGTATATGGCAAATGACGAGAGGATTATTAATGGTGTAATTAACCAGTTTGACGATACCACCGAAATAGAACAGTTCACGCCTCAGTCTGTGTATATGGC
The DNA here is from genome assembly GCA_034112105.1 of Glaciecola sp. Taxonomy (GTDB): domain Bacteria; phylum Pseudomonadota; class Gammaproteobacteria; order Enterobacterales; family Alteromonadaceae; genus Glaciecola. The sequence goes on from JAWUVZ010000074.1 coordinate 11,110, forward strand.
AAATGATGAGAGGATTATTAATGCTGCAATCACTAAAATTACTGAGAAAGCGATTACTATTTTCAATAATGAAGAAAAAGCTAATGACTGGTTGAATAAACCCAGACGGGCTTTAGGCTGGGTTTCTCCCAAAGAAGCTATCCAAAACGGCAGATTAAACACGGTCAATAAAATGTTGAGGGAAATAGATTATGGGAGTTATTAGTTTTATTTTGAAGCTAACATCTTCTGACATGCTTCTCATAAGTCCTAACCCTGAGCAGAACACTCGAAAAGAGACTAAAGGTGAGTGCAAAATCACACTAAACGTTCGCTGCTCCTCTTCTTTAACTTGAACACATAGATCGTGTTTTTTGTCAGCCCAATCAAGTCCAACATATACAGAAAACTTATCTTGAAAATGATATCTGCCAAATATTCATATGCAAAGAGCACATAACCTTACTTATTATAATAAATGGATATTTAAGGTGAATGACTGTAATTGCCGTAAGACGGTCTTACCTGATCAGGCAAAAAATGGCTCCGAACGGCTCAATAGTTGACTACCTCCTTTGAGCTAAATATATTTATTCAGCTCGCTGACACACAAGATCCTTCCCACAGTTTTCACATTTTATATGAAGTACTTCACTTGGAGAAAAAACAGTAATGTCATACTCACAACAAACTTCATTTTCGCATTCCCATTCTATTTCAGACATTATTTTTACTTATATGACTAGTGACATTATCCATTTTTTCAAACCCAGTTAAAAAATTAGACTTACCTGTTTGGCTGAAGTTAGGCGTTTCAGCATTTCTATGTGAACTTGAATGCTTGCAGCGAGATCACTATCTGCGGAAGGGGTTAAACTATAAGATGTCTGTTCGTTTTCTATATTCTCACTGTCTAATTTAGAAAAACAGACAAGCGCTGCATCATCACTGATAACCAATTCGCGCACTAATGTTGCAATGACAGCCTCTTTCAAACTCTTGTAGCCAGTATATGGCCAAGACGCTTCGCTAATAACGTTCATATAAATCACTTTGGCCTTATCTAAGGTTATTGCGTGTTGGATATTTTCAAGTGCAATCGTTTTAAATTCTTCCTTGCAAGTAAAAACCAGCCGTGTTTCAGCTCCTCTTCGGCCATATTTTAGCTTGGCAATACCTGTACGCTCAAGCACTTTGGCTCCTTTAATAGCAACATTGCGTGATACATCCATCCGCTTTTCCAATAAGGAGATTGGTACTTGCTCCTTATTTAGACCGATCTCGACAATTTGTTTTAGCTTGTCGTTGGCACGCGCAGCGTTGATTACATTTAGTAGAGTTTCATTTTCCATATTTCACTTCTTTTTATTAATAATAATTACGAGAAACAATGCTAACTTATAAATCTTTATAGGTAAATAAAAAAATTAAACGTTAGTGTTAAATGTTACTCTATAAATACTTATAGTGGGTTGAGATTTAGTATGGAAATTAATCTTTAACGGCTGCTCAGTACTAGTTAAATTTAGGTGTTCTAACGGCAAGCCACCACTATAACTAATAAGCGAGTGAGGTTGGACAAACGACACTTAAGTCACGCAATTTTTTTGCTCAAGGTATTTCTCATAAAAGCCTCAGCATGTATTCACTAACTTCGTTAAGATCCTTTCAGACTCTGATTCCGCAAATCTCAAAAAGCGTAAGTAACCTCTTGTATGCATCAATTTTCGGAGGTAGCGTTGATCAGCAAGCATTGTATTGGTATTAGATTAAAATTATTTTTGTTTCCAAAGGTCTTTTAGTCTTAGTTAGTGCAATAAATATCATTGGAACGTTCTGTGATGGTGTCCTGTTTATTCGTGCAAGCAAATGTGTCTAAGAGTTTAGCCGTTTTGGAGCAAGTCAGTGAACAGTAAATATACAATGTAGGCAGCACTGCGCCCTCATTTTTAGCCAACGGCGATATACGTGATTATCAAGTATATAACCCTAAGTGGATCATGTTTCAGAACAAAGGGAATTTTCAGTTTGAGGATGTCGCCAAGAAGGTCAAACTAGCCGATTATTAGGTTTCCTGTGAAGCTATATTTGAAGACTTTAAGTTAGATGGGCGTGATGATTTTGTGCATATCAATATTGCCGATAAATCCAAAGTGTTTATTACCAAGGCGGTAAAAGCAATTTCGGTAAAGTGAAGTTGGCGGATAATATCGGTTCAATAGGGGCGAAAATTACCGTGATAAAAAGCGACGGAAGTCTGCTTAGGCGAGATTTTGCGTCTGATGAAGGTTTACGTTCCGACCAATCACATATTCAGATATTTGGTCTTGGAGATTCCGATGCCAAACAGGTTAGTGTCCGTTACATCGATGGTAGAGTTGATGTGGAAACAGGTGACTTTGTTAATACACTAGTCACATTCTGATTACTACTTTGCGCCTTGTTATTCGATTAATCCTATGGCTGTTAATTGCCGTGGGTTTATGGGGTGGCTTGTCGGTTTCTTATTAAACAGCTACGGGCCAAAAACCTTGCCCTGATATGCTTGGTTTGCCTATATGTTATTTGGTCAGTGTGGGCTATTTATCCATGCTGACCTGCCAATTAGTATTAACCAATTCACTCAAAGAAAAACTGTTTTATTCGGGCTGGTTTGTCGTGTTTGTTATTGTGGTATTAGGCGTGGGGTTTGAATTGTATATCGCAGATATGTGCCCAAAGCACTCCTTAGATTTACCTCTGTGCTATGTCTCTTTTATCCTATGTGTTTTCATTGTTATTTTTTACCGTCTATCGCTTCACCTTGCCGTAGCTAAGTAGTACGAGAATATGTTCCATTCAAAGTGCTACTTATGTCAAAGCCAATTTTTTGTAGCCACCGCGGTCACCGGTTATGGCACAAATTTCTCACCCAAGCGTCACCTGCGTATGCCCGCAATTGCCGTAATCTTGTTATCGGATTTTTAATTCAAAAATGTCGATTTAAGCTTATCAGTCATCCTTTGTCCCTCACTTATGCTACCTTTGTCCGCGTCCACACCTCCTATTCTGTTGTATAGGCAAAACTTATGATTTATTTTCCCTATACTCAAACCTTTAATAACTTCTGGAATACGTCCTCATGACCCACCCCTTAATAACCATGACTGGGCGGTTAATACTGTCCGAGAGCAAAGTATTGCGATTTATCACGGTCTGTATTTTTTACCTTAATCAAGGCGTTGGGCTAGGCTTTTTTGGTTTTGTCTTGCCTGCTTGGCTAGCCGCAAATGGGGCGAGTATAGGGCAAATCGCTACGGTCGTTAGTGTAACTGCGTTGCCTTGGTCACTAAAGTTCGCCAGCGGTTTCCTTATCGATCGATACACCTTCCTACCGATGGGACGGCGACGCATCTGGATCGTGGGAGCACAGATCGTGATGGTAGCGATTATGATAATTGCTGCGGTCTTATCTCCCGATCCGACCGAAATTGCCCTATTAGCAGCGCTCGGTTTTGGAGTGAATCTTGCTGTCGCTTTTCAAGATGTTGGTATTGATGCGCTGGCCGTAGATATCATGATTAATACTACTAGGAAACTGTTACAACAGTAAAATCTACTAATACATGTATCACTGTGAATTAAAATGCTTGAATGACGCAGAATAGAGGTCATTTTTATCAAACTTTAATATAAAATATCGAAATTTAATATCATCAAAGACTGACTCATTCTTATAAGTATAGCGGTAGCTTGAGTTTAACAGGCTGTATCTTGCTGGGATGGTGGGAAAACGGAAAGTAGGCAATTGCCATGCCCATTAATATGATAGTCCTTACCCCCGAAAAATAATCGGGTTGAACCCGCCACGGCGTATTGAAGTACTCGACAAGGTAAAACAAGCCTAGATTGTTGAATAGATCCTTGTTACGTTTTATGCTACCAACACATATTTCAGCTGTTGTCACTGAATTAGCGGAGCTACAATCATGAGAACACTTTATAGGCATCTACCCGGCCTAACCTTCGGCACACTTATCCTCGCGGCTTGTGTTACTGAAGATGACATAGCAACACCGTCAATAGACCCGTCTGCACCAGTCCTGACAACAATTGCAACAGGTGCCAACATCGCAGGCACTAATGGCATTGAATTTTCAGCAGACAACAAGCTCTATGCTGTCTCAGTAATTGGATCAACTATTAGCATAATTGATCCAGATACTGGTGAGATGTTGAAAACAATGACGGCTGCCGACGGCATTGTTGGCCCCGACGATATTGCTTTTGCATCAGATGGCTCTTATTTTTGGACTTCTATTCTGACCGGTGAGGTCGCTGGCTTTTCGCCTGATGGACGTAAAATCATTGCAGCGCAACTCACACCTGGCGTTAACCCAATTACCTTCTCCGACGATGGTAGACTTTTTGTCTCTCAATGCTTCTTTGGAACTGGACTATTTGAAATTGACCCTAAAGGTATCGTGGAGCCTAGAGTAATAGCAGAAGATCTTGGACCTGGTTGCGGACTCAATGGCATGGATTGGGGACCCGACAATCGCCTGTACGGACCACGATGGTTTCGTGGCGAGGTTGTCAGTTTTAATGTAGATGACAACACCATGCGTTTGGAAGCCAGCGGTTTCACAACACCGGCAGCTGTGAAATTTGATAAAAAAGGCATTTTGCACGTGCTCGATACCGGCACAGGCGAAGTTATTAGGGTCGAAGATGGAATAAAAACCGTTGTTGCGACCCTGTCACAGGGACTCGACAACTTTGCTTTCGACAAAAACAACCGCATGTTTGTTTCCAGTTTCACGGACGGATTCATTAAGCGAGTAGAAGCAGACGGCAGCTTAACGACCCTTCAACCTGGTGGCTTGGCTCATCCAGGTGGCATCACTTTATTTAAGGATCAACTGGTTATTGCTGACGTTCATGCCATACGCTTCTTTGATCCGCAAACCGGCAAAGAAACCGAAGTACAACGAAATGTGTTGGGCATGGGTAAAATGGGCGGCGCACTAAACCTTTCTGCAGATGGCGATAAGCTGATTTTGGTTTCATGGGTTGATGGCGACATCAGAGTTTGGGATCCAGTCGCAAAGGAAGTTGTCGAGCGCCATACAGGACTCGCTGGTCCCGTTGCTGCCCTTAGGTATGCTGACAAGATTATTGCTACCGAACATGGCGGTAATAGAATCATAAGTCTCGACGATTCAGGTAGGACCGAACTCATGTCGGTAGACACGCCGACAGGTTTAGCAAAAGCCAACGGGGATCTTTATGTGACTTCTCGCGCTGAGGGTGCGATTTACAAAATTGGCAGCGGTAATAAACTTCTACCAAAAGCTGAACTTGTGGTTGAAGGGCTAATAAACCCAGAAGGGCTCACAATTGTTGGCAATGAACTTATTGTTGTTCAGGGTAGTGACGGAGCAATCATCGCGGCAACAACAGATGGATCAAAAACCCAATTGGCAACAATCTCATCTGGTAGTCCAGCGGCTTCACCCGCTCAGCCGCCGTCTATGATTTTTAACGGTATTGCTGCTTTGCCCGATGGAACATTATATGCAACTGGGGAAACAAATCGTGTGCTTTACAAGCTGAGGCGTTAACTCACGCTTAGCACATAGCAGGCGGCCGCAGCAGATTCTGCAATCAATTATTTTGGCCTCTGTGATAAATAGTTCTAAAAAATCTACCTTTGACTCCGCGGGTACTCCTCCTGCGATTTCTGCGCGACTAAAGCATGAGTGCTGTGGAAGGCAATACTCTGGGTAACACCTTTTTAAAGCGACTTACCTGCCTAACTAGCGAGTTTGAACCGTCTATGGTCATTCAGCGTGATTACACGCTCAGTTTCCCCGCGAACTTTAAGCCGTTCAGTCTCGGTCTGTAAAATGGTCGTATTAGTTGTAGTTAATATGTTAATGGGATATAGATAGTGAAATTAAGACTTTTATATATTTTCATGTTTAACAAAGTAACGTTTATTTATATATGCTCAATCTAATGCTAGTTACTTTCTTGACCTCAACACCTAAAAAGGATTCTATCATATGACCCCCAATACCTTAACTGAACTAGTCACACACTGGGCCGCAGAGCGGCCAGATTCTGTCTGGCTGCGTGATCTACGAGAAGAGGGGGCCGACGATTACACCTGGGCCGAGGCGAGTGCCGAAATCAATGCGGTGGCAGCCATGTTGGAGTCGCAATTTGCACATGATCAAAAAATGGTTGTGTTGTCGAATAATCGCGCCCACTGGGTTATGGCCGACATGGCTATCATGGCTGCCGGTAATGTGCAGGTCAGTATGTTTACCACTTTGCGTACTAAGGTGGTTGAATATATCTTCAATCTGACCGAGACCAAG
>JAWUVZ010000075.1:0-26988 GCA_034112105.1 Glaciecola sp.
TCATGAAAACGTCAAAGTAGAAATACTGTGGACTGTCATTCCCTTTGTCATTCTTATTGCTATGGCATGGCCAGCGGCGACAACCCTAATCGCGATGGAGGATACCAGTGAGGCTGAGGTTACAATATTGGTGACCGGCTCGCAGTGGAAATGGCATTATAAATACCAAGACAACCCAAATGTCGAATTCTTTTCGCTTCTAGCAACTCAGCAAGAGCAAATTCGTAACAAATTCACCAAAGGTGAAAACTACCTACTAGAAGTAGATCGTCCTTTAGTGATCCCAACCGGCAAAAAAGTCAGGTTCTTGATTACCTCCGATGACGTTATTCATTCATGGTGGGTTCCTGACTTTGCAATTAAAAAAGACGCTAACCCTGGTTTTATTAATGAAGCTTGGACGAACGTAAATGAACCGGGTATCTATCGTGGTCAGTGTGCTGAATTGTGTGGCAAAGACCATGGGTTTATGCCGATCGTGGTGATTGCAAAAGGACCAGCTGAATATAGTACATGGTTACAAGAGCAAGAGACCGCGGCGATAAGAGCAAACGAAGAAGAGCAACGCTTGCTTGCCATGAACATGAGTATGGAAGACTTAATGACGCAGGGTAAGAAAGTGTATGATACGGCTTGTGTTGCTTGCCATCAAGCAAATGGGGGCGGCTTACCGCCGATGTTCCCAGCCTTGAAAGGTAGTAAAATTGCGATGGAAAAACAAAATATCCCCGTTCATATCGACTACATCATTAACGGGAAAAATAACATGCCAGCGTTTGGCAAGCAGTTAACTATGTCTGAAATAGCAGCTGTGGTTACTTATGAGCGAAATGCTTGGGGTAACAATACAGGTGATATGGTACAAGCCAAAGATGTTAATTTAGTGATTAACGGTAAATAGGAGGTCATCAAAATGAGCACAGAAACCGTAAACGACGCACATGATTCGGACGATGGCCACAACGCCCATCATGAACATCATATTCCAAAGGGCATCTTGAGATGGCTTTTCACCACGAACCACAAAGACATTGGTACTCTCTATCTTTGGTTTGCCTTCATCATGTTTTTGATTGGTGGTGCAATGGCCATGGTCATTCGTGCAGAATTATTTCAACCAGGTCTACAAATAGTTGACCCACATTTCTTCAACCAGATGACCACGGTACACGGCTTGATCATGGTCTTTGGCGCCGTTATGCCAGCCTTTACAGGTTTAGCCAACTGGCTCGTTCCTATGATGATTGGTGCGCCAGATATGGCATTACCGCGTATGAACAACTGGAGCTTTTGGATCCTTCCATTTGCTTTTTTAATATTGCTTTCTTCATTATTTATGGATGGCGGCGGCCCAGCCTTTGGGTGGACTTTCTATGCGCCTCTATCAACTCAATACAGTGGCGACAGCACGGCTTTATTTGTATTTTCAGTGCACATAATGGGTATCTCATCGATTATGGGTGCAATCAATGTGGTCGTAACCATACTCAATATGCGTGCGCCAGGCATGACCTACATGAAGATGCCTTTGTTTGTGTGGACGTGGTTGATTACTGCATTCCTATTGATTGCTGTCATGCCGGTACTCGCGGGCGCCGTAACAATGGTCCTTACCGATAAATTCTTTGGCACTAGCTTCTTCGATGCTGCCGGTGGGGGCGATCCCGTCATGTTCCAGCATATTTTCTGGTTCTTTGGTCATCCTGAAGTTTATATAATGATATTGCCTGCTTTCGGTATTATCTCTGCGATTGTTCCTACCTTCTCGCGTAAGAAGCTATTTGGTTACGCCTCTATGGTATATGCGACATCATCCATTGCGCTGTTGTCATTCATTGTTTGGGCGCATCACATGTTTACCACTGGTATGCCGGTGGCCGCAGAAATGTTCTTTATGTTTGCCACCATGCTGATTTCAGTGCCAACGGGTGTGAAGGTCTTCAACTGGGTAGCAACAATGTGGCGCGGATCGTTATCGTTTGAAGTGCCTATGATGTTTGCAATCGCCTTTATCGTTTTGTTTACGATTGGTGGTTTGTCGGGGCTAATGCTTGCGATTACGCCAGCTGACTTCCAGTACCACGATACGTATTTTGTGGTTGCTCACTTCCATTACGTACTGGTAACTGGGGCCGTGTTCTCCATCATGGCTGCCGTTTATTACTGGTTACCCAAGTGGACGGGTAAAATGTTCGACACCACATTAGGAAAATGGCATTTCTGGTGTTCACTTATCTCGGTTAACGTGTTGTTCTTCCCAATGCATTTTGTAGGACTAGCAGGCATGCCTCGTCGTATTCCTGACTATGCATTGCAGTTTGCTGATATCAATAAATGGGTCAGCATCGGTGGATTCGCATTTGGTTTGTCTCAGTTAATCTTCCTCGTGTTAATTATAAAAGCGTGTAGAAAGATTGGCGAACCAGTATCTGACCAAGTTTGGGAAGGTGCCGAAGGCTTAGAGTGGGAAATCCCTTCACCTGCGCCTTACCATACATTTGCAACACCACCGTTTATTAAATAGCCAAGGATAGTGTAGGTATGTCTGAACAGGTTGAATCTAAACATACAACTGACCAATCCAATGTTGCTCTCGAAAGTGAGGGTGCATCGGTTGTTCAGATACCGAAAACGCGCGCTCAGATGGCAGCTGAAAATGCCAAAACGGCAAAAAAACTCGTGTTTGTGGTTATCGGTATGTTGGGGTTCAGTTTTGCGTTAGTTCCTTTGTATGATGTTTTTTGTGACCTTACGGGAATTAATGGAAAACCATCAAACGAAGCGGCTGTTTACGAATCGGTTGTCATAGATGAGTCTAGGTCAGTAAAAGTTGAATTTATTACGCGCACGCATTCCGGTATGGCTTGGGAATTTGAGGCACGAACTGCAAATATAAGACTACATCCAGGACAAATGGGTGAAGTCGAGTTTTATGTTCGAAACCCAACTGACCATGACATTATCGCACAAGCTATACCCTCAATATCACCTGGAACAGCAGCTTTGTATGTCAATAAAACCGAGTGTTTTTGCTTCAAACACCAACCGCTAAAGGCGGGAGAAGAAGCGTTAATGCCGATGAAGTTTTATGTTGACCCACAACTCCCAAAAGATATTACAGTTTTAACATTGCAGTACACGCTATATGACATATCAGCAACGGTAAAACCCGCTGCTGTCGTTGCCATGAACAATAGCTAATGGAGAATAAAATGGCTCAAGAACAATACGAAAAATATTATGTACCCGAACAAAGCATCTGGCCAATAATTGGTGCGGTAGCATTGTTTTTAATCGCAGTTGGAGCTGGCAATTTTGTCATCGAAACTACCCGAGATAAAAGCGGTTATGGCTTTTATACTCTCATGGCCGGTTTTGTCTTGTTGTTAGTTATGCTCGTGGGATGGTTCAAAAATCAAATAGAAGAATCAATGAGTGGTCTTTACAGTGCCCAGTTAAGTCGCTCATATAGACAAGGTATGGCATGGTTCATATTCTCTGAAGTCATGTTCTTCGCTTGTTTCTTCGGTGCTTTGTTTTATGCCCGAACAATTAGTATTCCATGGTTAGGCGGTTCGTCCAATAATGCGAGTACTAACGAAGTTTTATGGAATGGTTTTCAGGCTACTTGGCCTTTGTTAACGACACCTGCTGATGCAATAACAACAGGTGAAGCTTCAACCCAAGCGATGCCTTGGACTGGACTTCCGCTTTACAACACGGCCTTGTTACTAGCCTCTTCGGTAACCTTGCATTACGCACATGTTGGTTTGGAGCAAGTAAAAAGAAAGCAACTAATGTGGTTACTTGGTGCCACTATCGTATTAGGTAGTATTTTTGTCGTATTGCAAGTACAAGAATATATCCACGCCTATGTTGACTTAGGTTTGAGGCTTGATTCTGGTGTTTATGGTAATACATTCTTTCTACTAACCGGCTTCCATGGGATGCATGTTACGTTAGGAACGATCATACTTATTGTGTTGTTCTTTAGATGTTGGAAGGGCCACTTTACGCCCAAAGAACACTTTGCGTTTCAAGCCGGCAGTTGGTACTGGCACTTTGTTGATGTTGTTTGGGTAATGTTGTTCTTCTTCGTGTATATTTTGTAAAAAAAAGAGGCCATTTCAAACGAGATGGCCTTTGCAGTTATGATTATGGTGTGTTTATTAGCTCTTAATAATAGCCTTGAGTTATTACCGTAAGCTAATACGGTTTTGGGTTGGGTTGGATGATACCGGTTGCCAACGCAATTAGAATAAGCCCAATAATGAGTGCGGAGGCAAGCACACGTCGGCCGATATACTTACTCATGTTTTTCTCTTGATCATTTTTCAGCATGCTTACCATTGCTTGAAAAAGACTAAATATCATAAAAATGAGTAGCCCACCAATTGCCAATTTTACGTATAACACTTGCACGCTTCCTATATATTAGTTCACTCTATTATAGAGTTTGAAAGGATTTTGAAAGGTCATTATAAGAATATGTTGATTCGAAAACTTCCTATACTACCTACCATAATCACTTTATTGTGTGTTGTCATTATGTTTGGTCTGGGTATTTGGCAATTAGAACGAAAAGCGCTAAAAGACACACGTCTGGCGCAAATTAGCGAGCGTCAATCGAATAGGCCCTATAAACTTTCCGAACTATTGACTGAGCACACAGTAAGCAATCACAGTGATGTCGATATTCAGGACTTTCCAGTGAGTTTTGTTGGGACAGCTCAAATGGACAGTTTGTTTTTTATCGACAACAGGATAGTGTCAGGTAGGATCGGATATGAACTAGTGGTGCCAATAATAACGATGGGTGGTGATATTGTACTTGTTAATTTTGGTTGGTTAAGGGGCAGTGGTATACGCGGTCAACTGCCTGAATTGACCGCTGAGGTAAGGGCTTTATTTAGCAATCAATCCCGTGATTTTACTGGTGTTGTGAGTTACCCATCAATCAACCGCATGGTATCTGAAACTAATACGGCGTTTGGTCAGTTTCCAGCCTTGCTACAACAAATAGACGTGACACAAATCCAACCGCATTTAAGTGCGATGGGTTTTTTACAGTCAGGAAAGCTTTTTCCCTTTGTGGTCAACTTAGCACCTGAACCGAATTCAGAGTTTGTACGCAATTGGCAACCGGTGGTGATGAGTCCTGAAAAGCACTTAGGTTATGCGGTGCAATGGTTTGGCTTAGGGATCGCAGCACTGACCATTTATCTCCTCAGCTTGATGAAGCTATTTAAAACTAACAATAATAAAGAGAATTAACATGCAACAAAAATCAAAAAAAATCACCGCCGTGGCGCTTATCCTTGTTTTTACTCTTCCAGTCATACTTGCAAAACTTGCATTGGAAAACGAATGGTTCAATAAAGGCGCGACTAATAAAGGACAATTATTAAACCCGATTATTGAAGCGGGTGATCTGTTTATTATCGAGGGTGAGGAGCCACATTGGCGTTTAGCCTATATAGTTCCTGATCTTTGTGATGCCGCTTGTGAAAACGCCATTTTTAGCATTAGTCAAGTTCGTACCGCGGTTGGCCGCAAGATGGACAGAGTAGATGCTGTCTTTGTTGTGACTGAAAATAGTGACGTAAAAGCGGTAAAAAACCTAGAAATAACTAATTTTGGTAAATTGTTAAAAACGGACCTAAATAATGTTAATAATTTGTTTAAACAAACCGGTAATAATGGTATTTTCTTAGTTGATACGTTGGGTAATGTGGTACTCAGATTTGACACCACACTCGAACGTGAACAGGCAATTATGGATAGTCGCGACATTTTAGCTGACCTTCGAAAATTATTAAAATTGTCCCGGATCGGTTAGCACAGGATATACGAATAAGGAAGAAGTTGGTGCTCCCAGTTATATTTTTAGCACTATTAGTCACTGTCCTCCTCACTTACACAATGTATCGCAAGTATTAACATTGCTGAGTTTACTGTATTCAATTTTTTAAGGAGAAGCGCATGAGTCAACAAGCTACTGCTTCCAAAGCTATTCGCGGTCAAGCCACATGGCGTGACTATTATGAAATGACCAAACCTCGTGTTGTGATGTTGTTATTGCTTACAGCGTTGGTCGGTATGTGTCTTGCTACCCAAACTTGGATTGACCCGCAAGTATTGGTTTTTGGTATGTTAGGTATTGGTTTACTCTCATCTTCAGCCGCCGTCATTAATCATGTTGTTGATCATAAAATTGACAGTCTGATGGCTCGAACGTTCAATCGTCCCGTTGCAACCGGTAAAGTGTCGCCCAAACGAGCTGTAATTTTTGCTTTCGTTATAGGTGCAATCGGTTTTGTGTCCTTGGCATTGTTCGTCAATATGCTAACCGCATGGTTAACGTTAGCTAGCCTTGTTGGTTATGCGTTTATTTACACTTCCTATCTAAAGCGAGCGACACCACAAAACATTGTCATTGGTGGTTTGGCAGGCGCAGCACCTCCACTCTTGGGTTGGACTGCGGTAACGGGCGATATTCATGCTCATGCCCTGTTATTGGTCTTAATTGTATTTACCTGGACACCTCCGCACTTTTGGGCTTTAGCGATTCATCGTGAAAAAGATTATGCCAAAGCGAAGATACCCATGTTACCTGTGACCCATGGTATTGATTTTACAAAAACCTGTGTGTTGTTATATACGGTCTTACTGTGCCTAGTTTGCTTCCTTCCTTATTTGGTTGATATGAGTGGGTTAATTTATCTTATTGGCTCTACCATTTTGAATGCTGGATTCATGTATTACGCGATAAAACTGAAGTATAAATCAACTGAAACAACGGCTATGGATACGTTCAAATTTTCCATATTACATCTCATGATTTTATTTGTAGTATTACTCGCTGACCACTACATTCCTTTATAAATTATTCTGTTATATTAAGGTCTATGTAAATAGGCCTTTATGTATTTCCTGAATGAGAGTTTGTCGATATGAATCAAAATAAATGGGTAGGTATTGCTGCAGTCGTTTCCTTAATCCTTGGGATTTATTTAGCGATTACCATTGCACCACCCGACAGCATGAAAAAACCACTCAGCGAACAAACTAAGCATATGAGTTGGTATCCCCAAGCGCGGGCCTTAAATGACTTTGTTCTCACGAATCATAATAACCAAGCAATGACCAATGCCGACCTTAACGGAAAATGGACCTTGGCATTTGTAGGGTATACATTTTGCCCGGACATTTGCCCTGTCACACTCGCAGAAATAAGCAAAATTTATCCAGAGTTAGTGCAACACGCTGCAACTACACCCTTACAAATTTGGTTTTTGTCGGTTGATCCAAGACGAGATACAACGGAGCGTTTAAACGAATATATCAATTATTTCAACAAAGATTTTATTGCTAGCACGGGGCCTCACGATCAGTTATTCCCACTAGTGCGCAGTATGGGCATGATGTACGCGATGAGCGATGATATGAGTAATCCAAATTATCTGGTCGATCACAGTGCTTCAATTGTTGTCATCAATCCTGGTGGAAATGTAGTTGGGCGATTCAAGCCAAAGCAGGAACTTGGTCAACTCTCAATTAGTGATATGCAAGAACTGAAGGAAGATGTTCCAATACTTCTCAAACAAGGTTAAAGGCGCTTTTTAGGTGGATATTCAGCGTGGCCAATTGTTGCAGTCTGCAGCTATCGCAGAGCTGATATTCGCCTCTGAGCCTACATTACTTAGTTTTTTATTCGGTGGCGAGATTCAATCTAAAGCTTATTTAACGCAAGCTTGCAAACAACCCCATGGCCAGTTTAGTGCTAACTATCACTGGGTTGCATCGCAAAAAAATAGCCAAGTAAAAGGGATCTGTGCTTCATGGCTGTGCGTTATGCCGACTGCATTTCAACAAGGGACGATTTCTTCTTTAATTGCGTTTCTAGAACCACACCAAATCATTCATCTTCTTGCCTACAAAGAAGCTGTTGACCAATGCTTCCCTCCGCCAACGTCTAATCAAATTTGTATTGGCCATGTGTCTATTGCATCAAGTAGTTGGCGCAAAGGTATCGCTAGCGAGCTTATTTCGCATGTTATACAGGATGCGAAGGAAAACGATAAGCGTGAGCTTATACTAGATGTTGATATAGTTAACAATGATGCGGTTCAGTGCTACTTGAAGGCGGGTTTCGTTGAAATAAAGCAAACCAGATTCGAAGCAACGCAACAAACATTTGCGAGGATGCTATTACGTATTTAGTGACAAACCCCCGCGCATCATATTACTACCGGTTTAATCAAGATACGTCCCATCAGGTTTGGGAGTAAAAAATGGAATTGAATACCAATAAAATCTATCGCTTTCTTTCACACTTGGGGCTGTGCAATTTACTCTCGCTCGGCCAGAATTAAATGGGCTCCTGATATTGATACTAAACCCTTTTGCAGTTTGTGTTATTGGCAATGAATCTGCACCAAAAAAACAGGCAATACGATTAAATCTAATATCATCTAATAAAACATCAATCTGTACTTCACCAATGATCTCTTTTGCTGCCATTACATAACGATGTGGCCTTACTGCAGTCACTGGCATTGCCATACTATTGATTTTGGTACGCAATGTATCAAGATTAGCGTAACGTCCTGCTGCTGGATAACGAGGTAGCGATTGCATATCACTGAATTTGCCCACGCCACCGGAATGTTGCCCTAAACCTATATAGCCCATTTCTTTTAACATTGCTTTGAGACTAAGGTCAAATTCGCCAAAAGGATATGCTAGCCATTTTTTTGAATAACCCAGTTGAGTGCTCAATGTCTCTTCCGCTATATCAATATTTTGCTTGACCCGAACCAACCAATTAACCTTGTTTTCGTTTGGATATCTGTCGAGTAGATGCAAATGATCAAGCGTATGATTTGCAAAAGTGACACCCTCATTACTCATTTTTCTTACCTCTTTCCACGATAATTGAGAATTCAATAAGTTGATCTGAGCAGGATTAATAAAAATCGTATATTCAAACCCATACTTCCTCATAATTGGGTGTCCGTTCTCCAATATATTTTTAAAGCCATCATCAAATGTGATAACCACTGTGCGCTCAGGAAGTGAGTTAGGGCTATTGAGGCCATTTAATGCGGCTTCTAATGAAATAACACTATGATACTCGGCCAAGTAAGCCATATGCTTCTCAAACTCCTCTGGCGAGACTGACGTGCTTCTTGGCGTCTGCGAGCTGACATGATGGTACATCAGAATAACGAAGCCATTTTGAGTGCTGCGCTCTGCAAGGTTAAGCTCTTTTGTAGTGATGAGGTCTTGCTTTTCTTGTGCTAAGACGACAAATGATTTCTTCGATTCCTCGAAAACTGGCTCTGGCATATTTACTTGAGAGGCATCAGTCGAAAAGCCAAAGCCTAGAAAAATAATTGCCCCAAGCGCTACTTGCGGCGTTTTGTATTTGCTCAAAAAGGCATTAATCATTGCTCGCTCCGGTTAATGACGTTAATCTTACATGCTATTTTTTAATCATTAAGCATATCGTAAAAGGTAACTAAAAGCATGGTGCGACAAACAGATTACAGCGGACGGAAACCGCATGTTTGGCACTTGTTTTTCTTGGCAATCCCTCTCATTTTGGCAAATATTACGACCCCCTTATTGGGTTTGGTCGACACTGCTATTTTAGGCCATATGGATGCGACACACTATCTGGCAGGAGCATCGATTGGTACGCTCATTTTAACCCAACTGTATTGGATTTGCGGGTTTCTAAAGATGTCTACCACTGGATTAAGTGCTCAAGCAGGTCGCAGTAATGTTGAAGTTCTGCAGCAAGAAAAGCGAACAAAAGTACTTGTGCAAGGTGTCTCTTTTGGAATAGTGCTGGGTTTGCTTTTTATATTACTACAATCGCCCATTTTGAATGCCGGTTTGTATTTTGCACAATCCTCACAACTGCTATCCGAAAGCACACAAGCCTACTTCAATGTTCGAATATGGGGTGCGCCAGCAGCTCTTGCCAACATGGCCTTAGTAGGGTGGTTAATCGGTCAGCAAAAAACTAAAACAGTGTTAGTACTTCAGCTAGCGGTTAATGTTATCAACATTATCTTTAGTCTTTTGTTTGTCTTTGTATTTGATTGGGGTGTTAAGGGGGTTGCCGCGGCAACCGTTATGGCTGAATATGCACTTCTAGGGTTCTCTCTGTTGGCGACTAAGAGCCTAATTAACCTAACGTTATTCAAATCGAGTTGGTTAAAATGGCTCTCACTGAAGCCTTTATTGACTCTTAATTCTGATATCTTATTGCGCAACTTGGCGTTGCAACTCACTCTGGCATTCATTGTTTTTAAAGGTGCGGCCATGGGAGCACAAGTTGCAGCAACTAACGCAATATTAATGCAGTTTTTCGCGCTGATCGCTCTCGGGTTGGATGGGGTAGCGAATGCAGTTGAAGCCCTCGTTGGCGAAGAAAAAGGCAAAAAAAATCAAACTGCCTTGGCGTATCATGTCAAAGTCGGCTTGCTCTGGTCTAGCCTGTTTGCGGTCGTGTATACGTTTGTTTTTTGGCAATTTGGTAGCCAAATTATTCAGTTACTGACCAACCAAACTGCTTTGCAAAACGAAGCATCAAACTATCTAGGGCTGATGATCCTGCTGCCGCTTGTTGCGCACTGGTGTTTTCTATTTGACGGCGTATTTGTAGGGTTAAGTAAGGGTAAAGCAATGCGCGATTCCATGATAATTAGTGCTGTATTTGGATTTTTCTTAACTTGGTGGTTTGTTGTAGACATGGGCAATGCGGGGCTATGGGTCGCACTACTCAGCTTTTTTGCATTTAGAGGCGCTATTTTAGGTACTTGGTATGTATTTTTAATGGCCAAACCACAACAGCGTATTTTTGATAATGATGTTGGTTAATATGTTTTAGCTCAAAAGCACATATCGGTGCAAATTAATGTTTGAAATTCAAATAACCATTCCAAACGCGTTTTTGAGCAGGTTTGCATTCGAAGCCGCCTCTCGAGCCAATTCACCGAATAGGAGCTTACTGCTATTACCGCCAGTTCAATCAACCTTGCTAATCACTCCATTAGGCTGGCCTTCGTTATAAGCAGTTTCATTGCAAACTTTAATATGATTGCACCAACCTGCTATGTGCAATGTCGTTTTCTGGCGCCCTCATTGCTAGGGGGGAACTAATTACTAGCTTAATTAGTCTGATTAACGCTAATATTAATTTCAATTGGCTAGCATTTTACATTAATGTGTCTAGTCGATATATTTTTTTTGATCTTAGCTCGCGATTCCCAAAAACAATTTTAGGCTAGTCACTAACCCCTGTAAGGATACATAATGAGACTTAAATTAACGATAGTAGTTGTTAGCCTGCTTGCCTTAAGTGCATGTAGTTCAATGTTTAACCCCAATGGTAATAAAAAGACAGTATCCAGCAGCCTTATGGATTTCTTATATCCAAACGAAAACAGTCGCACTGAGCATTCCGCTGAAATCCCCGTTCTTTCATTACCGGTTAAGGTAGGACTCGCTTTTGTTCCTTCAAAAAATTGGGCGCAAAATGGTATCAATAGAGCCAGCCAAGTCGAATTACTTGAGAAAGTAAAACAAGCATTCTTGCAATATGACTATATTGATAAAATTGAAATTATTCCAAGCGACTATTTACAGGGTGGAGAAGGCTTTACCACCCTAGAACAAGTGTCTCGACTGTATGATGTCGACGTTATGGCGCTTGTTTCATATGACCAAGTCACTCAGTCTCTGGAAAAGAAAGGTGCATTACTATATTGGACTATTGTTGGCATGTACCTGATACCGGCAAATGATAACTCGGTTCAAACCTTCGTGGATACTGCTGTTTTTGATGTAAAAAGCCGAAAAATGTTATTCAGAGCTCCGGGCATCAATAAACTTTCAGAAACCTCTACAGCAATTAAAATAGATGCTGTTTTAGCAGCAAAATCTATGGAAGGCTACACACGGGCTGTTGCTGACATGAGTAAGAATCTTGATATAGAACTAGCAACTTTTAAAGCTCGAGTGAAAGAGGATAAAGTTGCCAAGGTTGAACGCAGGGACGGTTACAGCGGCGGAAGTGTAATGTGGCTGACCTTACTGGTGTTGGGGGCATCAATAGTGCTAAAACGACAAAATAGTTGAGATATAATTAGTAAATTCATAGCTACGTATCCCTAGGCCTTTGATCATAATGGCCATATTGTTAATTGAAATGGCCACTTTTTTTATTCCAGAGTGATTTTATTAGGGTTTTATTACTTATTTCGTAGTCCAGTTTTACTCGGTAAGAGTCTGCAAATAAGTATTTGTAAATAACCAACAACAGAGATAATAGTTCCGCAGAATAGGAACACTAGTGCGATAATTTTTGATGGATCGCTGTAGTTATGCACAGCAGCGTCCGAAACGCCTAGGTACACTAAAGCTAAGTCTGAATACCACAAAGCAACACCGACCATAAAAATGGCAAAACCTTTTATGAAGCGCAGCCAATGTCGAAGGGGTTCGTGGGTTATTTTATCTATCCAACTATTCATTTAGCATGCGCCTCACTCTCCTATAAACAACAACTTCACTAACCTTAGCAGATTAATGAAGTCTTTTGCGTATAGCTACTAATATCTATTATGTTTAGTAGTAAGAATGCTCACCCGCTTCATGTTCAGTAGCGTCTTTCACTGCCAATATTTCACCTTCAAACTCAACTAACATCTGCTTTTCAATACCGTGCTTTAATGTCACGTCGACCTGAGAGCAACCATTGCAGCCACCGCCAAATTGCAACACAGCAGTCTTGTCTTCAGTTATTTCAATCAAAACTACTTTGCCGCCGTGACTTGCAAGACCGGGATTAACATCTGTTTCGATCATATAATTAAGGCGTTCAACCAAGCTTGCATCATCACTTAACTTCTTGGCTTTCGCATTTGGTGCTTTAAGCGTTAACTGTGAGCCCATTTGGTCGGTAACAAAATCAATTTCTGCTTCTTCCAAATATGGCGCACTTTCTTTATCAACAACAGCATTAAAGCCATTAAACGGAAGCGTAACATCTGTTTCTTCTACGGCATCTGCCGGGCAATATGACACGCCACATTCAGCTGTTGAGGTACCTGGGTTTACCACAAATACTCGAATATTTGTGCCTTCACCTTGTTGCGATAAAAGTTTACCAAAGTGAGTTTGTGCTGATTCCGATATATTGATCATAATGACCTCCCCAAGTGAAATTAAATTCTGATTACCATAATAGCAAAATTACCTGAGTAAAACAGTCGGGTATTAGTATTTTTACAACTATTTTATAAAAAATCGGTTTATCGATTAACAAATAGTGAGGTTTTAAGGATTGGAGTTGGTTTTTAATGGCAACAATCGGTTGTTAAGGATGAGATTTAGGCTTTAAATATTAGTGTAGGCTTTTAAGTATTGCGATATAGGGTAAGATGCATGCGCTTTGAATCTTCAATGCGCCCTAGTCATAAGAATAAAATAAGACAGCATATAAAGGAATCTTCATGTTTAATCCGCAATATTTTATAAGTCGATGCTCATTGGCAGCAATTGTTCTAATGTTTTGCATGTTGTTTGCGGCTCCTAGTTTCGCAAAAGATAGCGACCTAGATTACCTTCCCAAGGATCAAAATTACGACAGTAACATACCGTTACCTGCCGACGTTCTTGGCTACCCAGTAGGTACCTGGCATGTGCGCCATGACCAACTAGTGAATTATATGTATGCATTAGCTGAAGCATCTGACAGGGTTACAATCAAGGAAATTGGACGCACTCACGAGCATCGTCCTTTGTTATTGCTAACCATTACGAGTCCGTCCAATCATTCGAATATTGATCAGCTGCGCACAGAACATGTGGCTAGAATTGATGCTGGCAAATCAGCTCCTGCTGACGCTCCTTTAATCATTAATATGGGTTACAGCGTACATGGCAATGAACCGTCGGGTGCCAATGCGTCAATGTTGGTGGCATATCACCTTGCTGCATCGAACGGTGCTGAGGTTCAGAATCTGTTAAATGCAAATATTATTTTACTCGACCCGTCGTTAAATCCAGATGGCCTGTCTCGTTTCGCACAATGGGCTAACTCACACAAAGGTAACACCTTAGTGAGCGACAAGTTGCACAGAGAACATAGAGAGCACTGGCCATCAGGCAGAACAAACCATTACTGGTTTGACTTAAACCGTGATTGGTTATTACTTACTCACCCAGAGAGTCGTGCACGTATTGCTGAGTTTCATCAATGGCGCCCGCATGTATTGACCGATTTCCATGAAATGGGAACTGACAGTACTTACTTTTTTCAACCCGGTATTTCTTCTCGTAAAAACCCTTGGACGCCCGACACAAATGTAACGTTAACAGCGGCTTTAGGCGACTTCCACGCGCAAGCATTAGATGATCAAAAACAGCTTTATTTCACCGAAGAAAGCTTTGATGATTTTTACTATGGAAAAGGCTCTACCTACCCGGATGCGCATGGCAGCATTGGTATTTTGTTTGAGCAGGCAAGCAGCCGGGGCCACCTGCAGGACTCTATTAACGGTGTATTAAGCTTCCCTGATACGATTCAGAATCAAGTCACAACATCGTTGTCGACGTTTGCAGGATCAGTGGCCAATAAGCGTGCGATTTTTGCTTATCAAAAGCAGTTTTATATAGATACTAAAAAATTGATCAAAGATGACAAAATTAATGCTTTTGTTATTCAAGGTAATTTAGACCAAAGCAGATTTGAACGTGTTCAAGAAATTCTGTCTTCTCATCAAATCGATTTCTCTGTCGTGGCAAAAAGCGCCAAGGTCGATGGCTTAGAATTACAAGCAAATAATGCGCTAGTTGTGCCTGTTGACCAAGCTCAATACCGTCTCATTCGATCTTTGTTTTCTGAACGTCAGCGCTTTACGGACAATACCTTTTATGACGTTTCAAATTGGAATTTACCTTTAGCGTTTAATCTGAATTATTCGTCGCTTAGCAAATCAGAGATGCGTAATTTGTCTACAGAAAAGTCGACGGAACGTGAAATTGCACAAACAACGCTTACCGCAAATGTGTACGCATATGCATTCGAGTGGCACGATTATAAAGCGCCAGCGCTGTTGCAGTATTTATTAAGCAATGAGGTCCAAGTAAGAGCAGCTGGTGCTGATTTTACTGCTCAAGTTACGGCTGCGGGATCAACAACGTCGAGAGATTTCGCCAAAGGCGCAATTGTCATTCCAATGGCCCTGCAACAGCCAACTAACTTGCTTGATATATTGTCGACACAAGCGAAAAAGCTCAATATTAATTTATATAACGTTGCTTCAGGACTGACATCAAAAGGGATCGACTTGGGCAGCAGGCAATTCGCTCCTGTGACCTTACCAAAAGTGTTATTAATTGGCGGGAAGGGGACGTCGCAATATGAAGTCGGCGAAATTTGGCATTATTTTGATACTCGTTTAGGTTTGCCAGCAACCTTATTGGATTTGTCGGATTTGAACGATAGCAATATTTCTGAGTATACACATATTGTGTTTGCTTCCGGTACTTACACCTCGGTCAATGACGACACCGCCGCTGGTATAAAAGAGTGGGTGAAAAAAGGCGGCATCCTGATTGGTCAAAAATCAGCAGTACGTTGGTTCAGTAAGAAAAAATGGATTGATAATGAGGTTATAGCAAACAGTAAAGTAGACGAAGCGTTCAGTACTGAGGGACTTGGTTTTGGTGACAAAGACGCGCTGGCCGCTAAAAAGCTGATCGCAGGTTCGGTTTACCGTGCTGACGTTGATCTTAGTCATCCGCTTATGTTTGGTTATGAAGATAGTGATTTACCGCTATTTAAAACCACAAATATGGTAATGAAACCATCAAATGACCCTTTCAATGAAGTTGCTACTTATCAAGCAAAGCCACTTGTAGCCGGTTACACTGCCGATGAGCTACAAAAGCTAATTGGCAAAACAACCGCAATTGTCGCTAAGCCTATTGGTAAGGGAGTTGTAATAGGCTTCGTTGACAACATTCACTTCCGCGGCTACTGGGACGGCACCAGCAAATTAATGGCAAACAGCTTGTATATGTCACCATTAATTAAATAAATTATAAAGCTGACAGTGAGCATAAGCACCCTGGGTACGACATGTTATGTTTCGTAATCAGGGTGCTTTTTTAATTCAATAAGGTAACAGCCATGGCCCATACGGAAATTTTCACTGTGGGATTAAGTATTTTTATAGCTCGGCAAACGGCATTAATAGTAACGCCGGTGCTAATGACATCGTCTATTATCGCAACATGGCTTGCGTTCAAAATTAAATCACATTTAAACGCATTTTCGACATTTGTAATGCGTTGTTGTTTATCTAACTCTGTTTGTGCCAAGGTATGTTTAACTCTTTGAACAATGGCTTTGTTAGGGATATGAGTGGCTTTACTCAACCAATCACACAATAACTGAGCTTGATTATATTGTCGTTGCCAATAACGTTTATTTGATAGAGGTACTGGCACTAGGAGTTGTGGAATATCGTTTGCTTTAGCATTATTACGCGCACAACCAGATGAGCTGTTTGGCTTTGCCAGAGATGGAGCGAGATTCGTTGGATCTATACAAGGTGCGAATACGAAGCGCATAAACATCATAGCTAATACTCTAGCGGCAACTGGTTTATGAGCAAATTTCATATTTAACACCAGTTTGTTTATTGGCCAAACATAATTATCTATTGCATATAAATGATCATAATTTGGAGTGTCTAAATTTTTTAATACATGGGGATTGCGTAGCAAATCCTGGGCACCTAAAACACTTTGCCCGAAACCTCTTTCAACCAATGTATCAATACAATAGTGGCATACAATGTGAGCACAATACTGATGACACAAGTAACAATGTTGATGTCCAAATGCTGATTTTATTGGTGTCTTAAATTGCGCTGCGCAGCGGGCTAAAAATACCTGCATAAAGGCTCTCAGCCGTGTTAGCCTCTTTATAAATATTTTACACGCTGGACTATATATCATTCAAATTACTATCCACATTATCAGCCATACTTTAAAAAATTCGTTCTAATGGATAAAGACTAACATGCCCATAACCCCAAGTAGCCTGACCAAAAATACAGATGTTAATATCGGATTTATACATGGTTGGGGGATGAATTCAGGTGCATTCACGCAACTCATTAAAATGCTGCAAACCCAATTAAAAGAACGTGGTATAAACGCTTACCTAACTTTCAATTGCTATACCATAAGCTTACCTGGGCACGGTGAAAAGCATGAGCTTGTTCCTAGTCCTTACGATTTAGCCGCGATTGCAAATTCTATTATCCCAGAAGTTAAGGAAAACACGATATTAATTGGGTGGTCTTTAGGGGGCCTGCTTGCTCAATACTTAGCGAGTAAACACCATCCGAATTTAATTGGACTATTGACGATTGCGACAACACCTAAGTTTCAAATGGCGGATGAATGGCCAGGTATTAAGCCTGACGTATTGGCTATGTTTATGCAGCAATTAAAGCAAAATCATCGTAAAACATTATCACGTTTCTTAGCCATTCAAATGATGGGTGTCGAAAATGCTAAAGCGTTAATAAAAGAAATTACCACTGCCATTAATATTTACACCGCGCCTAATATAATTGCGTTGTCCCATGGGCTAAAAATTCTACAAGAGGCAGATATTAGGCAGGGCATTAAAGATATCAAAATACCTACTTTGCGCACTTATGGAAGACTAGATAACCTGGTACCTTATCAGGCCATTAATCAAATTCAACACCTTCAGCCAACCAGTCGTCATTTGATATTTAAGCACGCTTCTCACGCTCCTTTTTTAACCAATGCGGATGAATTTTCCAAGCACATAGTCGACTTCATTCATGATGTTTGTAATTCCACCTACTAATTTATAAATTAAATTAAAATAATTATTAAAGAATTTTAGAGCGCTGCCGATAACAAGGATACGATAGGGTATAGTGATTTTTTGGTCTCAGCTGTACACTCATATATCTCGATATGTAGGATATGGACACCTGCTATGGTTAGCAAAGAGGTTGTAATAAATGACAAATGGTATTGATACTGGCAATTCATCGAGTGCTTTTTACGCAGGCGTTCAAGGTTATAATCAGGGGGTTGAGCAAGTTAGGCAAGCTACTGTTGATTTGTCTTCAGCGAATAATCCGAATCGTGAAAATCCAATAAATATTAACCAAAGTGCGGTGGAATTAATCTCAGGAAACTTGCAAGCAGAAGCATCAGCTAAAGTGATCAAAACTGCGGATGGAATGCTCGGTACCATCATTGATACCTTCGCTTAAGGCACAATTACGTTTTATTAAGATGAGAGTATAGAGAAACAAGTGAATATTGTAACAGTCATCCCGAATAGCTTTGGCTATCCTACCAATAGTGTAGGAACGGATGCTGTGCGTCGCGATAATGTATTACGTGAAGCAATTCCTTCGGTCACACAAGGTGAGAGAAGTGCTGCAGAAAGAGGGCTTGCTGGCGATGGAGAGCGCAATAGTCAAGCTGCTAATCAGGCAAATTTATTCCAAAACCCTACCTATGAGCGCCCAACAGTTAGCCAGGCCTTTGCAAACAACTTAAATGGCGAAGCTAGTAAAGATAATGCGGATCAAGAAAGTGCAGGGAAAGAAAATGCGGAGTCGAAGCAAGAGCAACAAAACGACGACAAAAAAGTGGACGACAAAGAGGTTCGTGGTTTAAGAGAACGAGATCGTGAAGTACGCATGCACGAGCAAGCTCATGCCGCAGTTGGTGGTCAGTATGCCGGCGCGCCATCATACGAATACGAATCGGGTCCAGACGGGAAACGCTATGCCGTTGGTGGCGAAGTTTCGATAGATGTATCAGCCGAGAAGACACCGGCTGATACAATCCGTAAAATGCAGCAGGTTAAGGCCGCTGCATTAGCACCTGCAGAGCCTTCAGCGCAAGATTATAAAGTGGCCGCTGATGCAACACAGCAAGAAAAATCGGCTCGCAGTGAGCTAGCTAAAGAGCAAACAGCAGATGTATCACCAACACCCTCTCCCCCAAGCGACATGTCTATGGCTGGAATAGACGCCGGAAGACAAGTATTGAAAGCGGATTTAGAATTGAATGAGCAGGCACAGCGAACGGCTACGGTGGTAAGCGGTTTTTATGCAGGCGTTTTTGCACCATCACAAAGCAGCCTGAATTTAACAGTATAATTACTGGCAGGTTTATTGAGATTAACAAAAGGTTAATGCTGATAAACGATTGCGTTATTCGTGCTCAGACCACTGAATATCCTGATAGTCAAATCCGGCGGTTAACGTGGGTTTCACCACTTCAAAGTAAGGTGATAAATCAAAATCTCTTGGTGTAAAATGACTGAAATGGCGTTTCGCTAAAAGTTGTTCGTCGTTGAGTCTGACGACCTTCTTTAGGTTTATTTGCACCGTTTCTTGTTCATCATTGTTTTGCGTAATAACGTTGCTAGCATCGCCCTCGTTATTTAAGTTGGTTTGCATTAAGTCTTCATATTCGTCAATTTGCATAGGCAAGATAGGATAGCGAATGGACTGAAATGCTTGAGCAATTAATGTTGAACAAATCGCTTTGGTCGGATCTCCACTACCGAAGGCTAGCATACCGCGCCGAAAACGCTGAGGAACAGGCGGTGTTGGTAATAGATAACGCATTAAATCAAAGATATTTTTAGTATCGTATTGATGCCCGATCCTTTCTGTGACGAAGCTCAATAACGCTGCTGTATCTTCTGTAGTTAAATTAACGGGACGACAAATTCGCAAGTTAAAGCCGTCATATTTGTTCAATGGTACCGTAATGACACCTTCCACTAAATCAGCTTCTAAAATAGGATTTAGGTCAGGTTGCTCGCCAATAAATATGCAAACGTGTGACCAAGTAGATTGAGTGAGATACTTTATGGCTGAGCTAATACGATTGTTGCCTTCAACCAGAATGAGATCACCTATCCGAAGATTGGCTTGGAGTTGGTCTGCACTTAATAATGAAAATGTTTGGTAATACGCAGTGGGTTTACTTAAAAACTTAGCTAAGCCATTGCCTATATAGGACATCACTGCGTCCATTGCTATTTTTTCGCTTTATTGAATGCATCGGCAAACGCATTGCCCATTGCCGCGTTTCCAGCGCTTTGCTTAGCCGCCGGTTTCTGACTGCGTGCAGTTGCATTGTTTTGCGCCTTTGGTTTAGCTGCACGTTCAGGCCTGCTTTTAGGTGCGTTATTTGAATCTGTGGGGGTGTCATCCATGCGCATCGATAACGAAATTCGCTTACGCGCTACATCGACTTCCATCACCTTTACTTTTACGACGTCACCCGTTTTTACGACTTCACGAGGATCGCTAATATAGGTATTTGTCATTGACGAAATGTGAACCAAACCATCTTGGTGAACACCGATATCAACGAATGCGCCAAAATTTGCCACATTACTAACAACACCTTCTAAGATCATTCCTTCCTTGAGGTCTTTCATCGTTTCGACCCCTTCTTTAAAGCTAGCTGTCTTAAACTCAGGTCGCGGGTCACGTCCGGGTTTATCTAACTCTTTTAAGATGTCTTTAAGGGTTGGTAAACCAAATTCTTCAGTTAAAAATTCTTCCGGTCTAAGTTGCGCTAATAGCTCAGTATTGCCGACCATATCATTTACAGCAACGTTTGCCTTAGCTGCAATAATGTCGATTAACGTATAAGCCTCTGGGTGAACTGCCGAAGCGTCCAGCGCATTCTTACCGTTCATTACTCTAAGAAAACCAGCAGCTTGTTCATAAGCTTTAGGCCCTAATCTTTCGACTTTCTTCAGTGCTTTACGATCTGCAAAAGCACCGTGGGCATCACGGAACATGACAATGTTATTGGCTAAGGTTTTGTTTAAGCCAGACACATGCGACAACAATGCAGGGCTTGCTGTATTTAAGTCAACCCCCACGGCATTTACGCAATCTTCAATGACGGTGTCCAACGATTTACCCAGCTGACTTTGGCTAACGTCATGTTGATATTGACCAACGCCAATAGCTTTGGGTTCAATTTTCACTAGTTCGGCTAGTGGGTCTTGAAGTCGGCGTGCAATTGACACTGCGCCGCGCAGTGATACATCCATACCTGGTAATTCGTTTGAGGCGAGTTCTGAAGCGGAGTAAACCGACGCGCCTGCTTCACTGATCACAATGCGCTGTACTTTTAATTCGGGTTCAGCTTTCATCATTTCGCCAACTAACTTGTCAGTCTCACGAGAGCCGGTGCCATTACCGATGCTGATCAAATCGACTTTATGTTGTTTGCATAAAGTCGAGAGGGTGCGTTTCGACTTCTCCCATTGATTTTGCGGTGCATGAGGGAAAAAGGTAGTGGTATGAATGACCTTGCCCGTAGCATCAACAATCGCGAGTTTCACTCCGGTACGAATGCCTGGATCCAAACCCATAGTGACTTTTGGTCCTGCTGGTGCAGCCATTAAGAGATCATTAAGATTTTTCGCAAATACCTGTATTGCCTCAGCTTCTGCTTGCTCTCGCAACGTGCCGAAAAGTTCAGTCTGCATATGTAGAAGGATTTTAATTTTCCATGTCCACTGAACAACTGAAGTTAACCATTTATCTCGTGCAGAATCGGTCAAACGTAAATTCAGAGATTGCTCTATTAGCTCTTCACCATGCGACCTCCGCGCGCCCTCCTCTTGTTGAGGATCGGCATCGATATTAATTTGAAGTATACCTTCGTTACGACCTCTAAACATAGCTAGAGCACGGTGTGATGGGATTTTCGCGTACTTTTCAGTATAGTCAAAGTAGTCTTTATACTTTTGTCCTTCAGTTTCTTTCCCTGGGGCAACAGCGCTCTTCATATGTGCATTACGAGTGAGGTACTGACGAACGTTTTGCAGTAAATCTGCATTTTCAGAAAAGCGCTCCATCAAAATAAATTTTGCACCATCTAACGCCGCTTTACTGTCTGCAATATTATGCTCGATACTAATATATTGCTCTGCGAGAGTTTCAGGTTGGGCGTCTGGATTGGTATAAAGGTGGTCGGCAAGTGGCTCTAAACCGGCTTCAATTGCAATCTGGCCTTTGGTTCGTCGACGTGGTTTATAAGGTAAATATAAGTCTTCAAGAGTGGTTTTATTGTCAGCGGCAAGTAATTTTACCTTTAAACCTTCTTCCAATTTACCTTGTTCATTAATGGATTTCAAAATGACCTTACGACGCGCTTCTAAGTCACGTAAATAGCCTAGGCGCTGCTCTAAGTTACGCAGTTGAGTATCATCCAAACCTTGGGTAACCTCTTTACGGTAACGAGCGATAAAGGGCACCGTAGCTCCCTCATCTAATAAAGCCACTGCGGCTTGAATTTGTTTTGGCGTGGCGTTTAGCTCGGAAGCAATTTTCTCGATGATCATGAACAACTCAATAATTGAAATAGAGGATTTGATTGAATAAGGCGCTCGGCATAGTTTTTGTCACCTGTACTTTTATATGTCTTTTTGCAATACCTGATACTGCAATTAATAACTCAGCGAAAATTGCTTTTGCAATAAATAGCATAGAGGCTTAATGTTAGTGAGTCTGATTATAGCATTCAGTGATAGCGGTGAAAGTACTTTATGCATTAATATACAGGAATTGAGATTCACCCTCGTCTACTTTGGATAACTGCTTGAAAACTAAACTGATCACACGCGAAGGTTACACAAAGCTAAAAGATGAGCACGATTATCTGTGGTACACCAAACGACCAGAAATTACGAAAATAGTTACTTGGGCGGCAGGTTTAGGAGATCGGTCAGAAAATGCCGACTACACCTTTAATAAACGAGTGCTGCGGCAAATTGACCGGCGAGTCAGGTTTTTGCGAAAGCTGTTACCTGAATTATCGATTGTCGATTACCGCCCAGAGCAAGCGGGCAAAGTATTTTTTGGAGCCTGGGTCGAAATAGAAAACCATTCTGGCGACACAAAGCGGTTTAGAATAGTTGGGCCTGAAGAGATTTATGGCGATGTTAAAGACTATATTTCAATTGACTCTCCTATGGCCAGAGCGCTGCTTAAAAAAGAAGTGGATGATGTCTTTATGGTCAAAACACCAAGTGGGGTAAGTGAATGGTATGTCAATTCGATTGAGTATCAGAAGAATTGACGCTTTATCTCGGCTTTTAGGAATAATCGCGCTAGCATCCCTCAGTATTTAATAATTAGGTCACTGCAACCAAATGTTCAACAAATTGTTTATATTAGTGATAAAAGGGCTACTCACGATCCTCCCTTTCGTGATCACGATTTATCTATTGACTTGGTTCACCAATACTACTGAAACCTTACTTTCACCATTGATACCTGAGGCTTATTATTTTCCCGGGTTAGGTATTGGTTTGGCGCTTCTAGTGCTAGCTGCTATCGGTATTATCGTCAACTTATATGTTGTTCGCCTCGTTATTGAAAAGGCCAACACGTTATTTGATCGAGTCCCTTTGATAAAAACGGTGTTCGGAGCCATCAAAGATGCTGTCGATTTATTTCAAATTAAAAAAGACCAAAATACTAAAAAAGCGGTTTCTGTTCAGGTATCTGAAGGGGTTAGTTTAATTGGTTTTATTACTGGTGATTCGATCGCTGAAGTGTTGTATCCAGGACAAAATAAAACCGCAGTTTATATTCCCTTCAGTTACCAAATTGGCGGTTATACATTATATTTGGATGCTGACAAAATAACCGACCTGTCAATTGATGTAGAAACCGCAATGCGTATCGCCGTCACGGGTGGAAACTCGATTAAGTCAACCAAACCTTCAGCCAAAGACTAGTCAACTATAAATTACGGAGTTGTGACCTGTTTTTTATGGCTTCTTGATCGTCTATTCGCCACATTTACTGTAACAGCTGGGCTTTCTTGGGCAAACCGCCCCTCGAGCGCATATGAGGCGGGCGTCACTTTCAATACCTCTTTCAACCCAGTTGATATTTAATATACGGGCGACGCTAGTGAGCTGTGATTTTATACTGCTAGGGATTGCCGATGAACCACCGCCTTGCACGCAGGCTTGCTTAAGTTCCTCAGCAATAGAGGCCGAATCGCCGCCTTGAGCGTCAATTGCGGGGTTTAAGTCGATACCCGTGCATAACACATGATTGTTGTCTGACATATCTGTGACATTAACCGATTCACAACAATAAATTCTGGGCTCGTCGCCCACGTTCAATATAGAAATTTGCGCACTACTGCCTTTAACCGGAGTATTGATCATGCGAAATACAGCCCAGTGTTGGCAAGGGTCTTCCACTTCTCGCATATTTCCCCATGGCAATGGAATACCGTTTCCACGATAGACTGCTTTGAGCTTGCCTGGAGCGTATGCATCAAAATAGTGCCAATGGCGATAGGAAGATACCGCCGTCATCCTGCGCATAGCAACAGAAGCTGACACCCCAACTTGTTCGTGCGTTTTGATTTCGTAACCTTGACGGTCAAGTAATTGCCTAAAAGGGACTTTCGGACAAAGCAATGCGCCTGCAAAAAAGCTAGATTCGAAGTCACGCCATGCATGCAAAATATCTTGAGCGTCGAGAGTTGAGGATTGTTTTAGTTGGCTACCATCCTCTGAAAAAGTATTGTTGGGGTTTAAACCCGTCAACAAAACACTCTTCAGTCCGTCTCTATTATGTAAAACACTATGTCCGATGTGTACTGCAAGATCGTATTTTAAGCGGTTAGTAAATGACTTCAATATTTGATTAATGTAAATCGTGCCAGGGGAGTCAAAAAAACTCGTGACTAAACTATTTCCGCTGGTAGACGACATGACGCCGATCTCTTTTGCCATTGCGGCCGGTAGTTTTTTGAACCACTTTATCACCAAGCCTTGTTGTTTGACGATTTCAAGTAAATCTTCAACGCTTAACGGCATCCGCTTCAAACCGACCTCTTCAGCAGCTCGCTCCAGATCGGGAAAATGATTTTGATGATGCTCTTGATGCGCGCGAATAAGCAAATGTGCAAATTGTCGCCCACTGGTGCCGGTTTGAGACAACATTTCTGGGATCGCAATTTGCAGTATTTCATTTGAAAACAAAAAACTAGGTTCCAACGCAATACCACTAATGCCGCCGCGACTCCCTTTTATCGGCGTAATCGCTTTTTCTTCGGGTACATCGTCTAAAAACCAATCCATCGGCTTCTGAAAAACAGATGCAATAACCGTTAACATATCCTCACTCGGTACGCGTTTACCGCGCTCTATCATTGATAGATAGGATACCGATGGCGCGATTTCCGCGTTTACCCTAATGCAACGAGCGGACAAATCTTCCATTGTTAGGTTGTTACGCTTTCGCAAGTTACGTATTTTGGTGCCCATTAAATGGGACTTTCGACTCAATGACTTTGTATTTTTCATTTTTTACACTTCATATACTTTTGTAAAATTTACAGTGTGTAATTTTAATTGTGAAATTATTTAAAAAATTACTCTATGCTAAGTACCAAGTCAAGTAAATACTCATTTCAGGCATTACTTGTTTTCATCATAGACCAGCAGGTCTGGGTTACCCGCTTAAAACTAGAGGAATTGAATATGAACATGCCGGCTTTGAAATACAGTCAAATTCATCAGGGCTTTTACACTTTTATTAACGAAGATGTATTGCCAGCGAGCGGCGTTGAGGCCAATGTCTTCTGGGAAGCGATTGAAACACTGATTGCCGATTATTCGAGTCAGCCTGATAGCTTTATAAGTGACGAACAAAATTATCCGTTAGCCGCAAATACAAAAATTGCACCTGCTATAGACCGCCAGCAACTTATCCAAGCTGTTAACAGTCAATGGACCAGTTTCTTCGAAGCGGATGGCGCTGAAGCAAATATTCAAGACAACTCAAAAGAATACTTGGATAAGCACTTTGCTTTGGAGTCAGGATCACATTCAAATGTTAAAAATTACGTAGTGTATTACCATCATTTACTTGCATTTTTAGAAGATGGTAGTCAATCAGGTTTGGCTAATCCTAGCCAATTTGTGGCGTTGTGCGGGCATAAATGTGCACCAGATTCGGTTATATTAAAGCACTCACCAATGAGTCTGCACACCGAAATTTTGTTTGATCCCAAGGGGCAACGTGGCTCAAATGACAATGCGGGCATTCAAGACATTTTGGTTGAAACTAACGATACTATTGTTATTGACTTCAACGCCGTGCAAATTGATGGTGAAAGTAAAATTCAAGCTTATAGAAATCTACAATCCTTTTTACGTGGTGATTTGGAAACATGCACTATTGTCCGCGGGCAGCAGACTACGTGCAGAATGAACAACGACAACACGTTTACCGACTTAAATGGTGATGACTATTGCATCGCTAACCAGCCTCCTATTCAGGTACGTTGTGCTAATAAGTCCTTGGTAACCGAGTTATTAAGAGATAGTAAAGGTACATTAGCACCTCAAATTATTGTTGATGCAGTGATAGCGAGTCTCATGATCCGCAAGGCGCAGTTGAATTCTGAGCAAAGTAGGACAGCGACATTGTTACTTGATCAAGGTTGTTTTACGTCAGAAATGATGCAGCGCATTGATAATATAGTTGCTTTATAGGAACTACTAAAAATCCGATAACTAATGCATAGGGACAAAAAGGCAGACCTAATTTATGTTAGGTCCGCCTTTTTTCTACTGTATGTGCTCAACCTAGTCAGCTAAATTTCAGTACCATCATGCTGACTAGCTAAGTCATCAAGATCAGAGCATGTGTAATCAAATTTACCCACTTCATATTCATACGATACTGTTACTGAATTTGAGGCTTTAAATAGTTTGGCTTTTACTTCTGCCTTCGACCAGTGCTTTAGTTCGTTTAAATAACGTTTGGCAATTGATGCTGAGGAAAATTGATATCGCATTTCATTGAGCATTGAGTAAAG
>JAWUVZ010000076.1:0-11853 GCA_034112105.1 Glaciecola sp.
TTGACCGGCAATCGCTGCCATTTCAGCTTGCGCTGATTCAAGAACTTTCTTGTCTGCTACCGCTTCACCTAAACCCATGTTTAGAGTGATTTTCTCAATCCGAGGGACTTGCATGACGCTTTTGTACCCGAACTGCTTCGCAAGTTCAGCTACTACTGTTTCTTTATAGAAATCATGCAGTTTCGCCATCGTACTCTCCATTTATTATACTAGGTCGCCGTTAGACTTAAAGAAACGAACTTTCTTTTCATCTTCAACACGGAAACCAACGCGATCAGCTTTACCCGTTGCTGGGTTAACTAACGCTACATTAGACACATGAATGGTTGCTTCTTTCTCAATAATACCGCCCGGCTGTTCAATCTGTGGATTGGCCTTCTGATGTTTCTTGACGATGCTAACACCTTCAACTACTAAACGGCTTTCTGACGAAAGAACTTTCAAGACTTTGCCTTGCTTTCCTTTGTCTTTACCCGCTAACACGACTACTTCATCATCACGACGAATTTTATTAGCCATTATCGTGACTCCTTATAGTACCTCTGGGGCCAATGAGATGATCTTCATGAATGAATTTCCACGAAGCTCACGAGTGACCGGTCCAAAGATACGCGTACCAATCGGTTGCTTGTTTGCGTTAAGCAAAACAGCTGCGTTGTTATCGAAACGGATGGTTGAACCATCTGCGCGACGAACGCCTTTTCTAGTACGCACCACCACTGCATTCAGAACATCACCTTTCTTCACTTTACCGCGAGGAATTGCTTCCTTGACAGTAACTTTTATGATGTCACCGATATGTTCATAACGGCGATGCGAGCCACCAAGAACCTTAATACACTGAACCCTGCGAGCTCCCGAGTTATCGGCAACATCCAGGTTAGATTGCATTTGGATCATGTTTAGTGCTCCGCTGTTAAATATTATGACTCTCTCGAGCCTCTTAGCTACTATTTAGCCCTTGATTTCAAAAGAAATTTTAGAAAAAATAGACTACACCCCTACAAAAAGGGCGCGAAACTATAACAGAAAATAAGCCTGAGCGGAAGTTTAATTTAAGAATCAATCACGTTTATTCGTTTGTTACACCGCGTTTTCTTTGCCGCATAAACAAGTGCGTTAAGGAGGGGCATAAAATGGAACAGTTGCAGAGCTCGTAGAGCCCCTTGTAACTAAAGATAGTCGCTCATAGCGAGCGCTATTGATGCTTATATTTGACGTTGCCTAACAATTTCATACAAACAAACACCCGTGGCAACAGACACATTTAAGCTACTCACAGAGCCAGCCATAGGTAACTTAATCAGCTCATCGCAATTTTCGCGAGTAAGCCTGCGTATACCTTTATCCTCAGCTCCCATTACTAAAGCCGTTGGGCCAATTAACTTACAGTCATAAATTGATTGTTCAGCTTCACCAGCTGTACCCACAATCCAAACTCCGGCATCCTGCATTGCTTTTAAAGTGCGTGACAGATTGGTGACCTGAATTAGAGGAATAGCTTCGGCTGCGCCGCAAGCTACTTTGCGAACAGTGGGTGACAATGCTGCCGATTTATCTTTAGGGACAATAACTGCGTGCACTCCTGCCGCGTCTGCCGTGCGCAAGCACGCACCTAAATTATGCGGATCAGTAACGCCATCTAATACCAATAAAAATGGTGATGATTGATTTTTAAGAATAATATCCAAATCGTGCTCATCCAGCACTTTCCCAGGTTTCGCACGAGCAACTACACCCTGATGTTGTTCACCATTGCACTTATCATCGAGCGTTTTACGCTGACAAAACTGAATTCCTATGTCATGCCGCCTAGCTTCATTAATAATATAGGCGAGTCTTTCATCTTCCCTGCCTTTCAGCACAAACAATTCAATCAAACGCTCTGGTTCGCGATCGATAACCGCTGTCATCGCATGCAATCCATATATTAATTCTTGTTGAGCCATACTTATGTCCGTTTTTTATTTTTTGATGACTTACTGGCTTTAGATGCCGGCCCTGGTTTTTTTCTACCTGTAGGCTTGCGCTTTGCAGCTGGCTTATCATTAGCAGGCGGTTCGCCGTTAGAGGCTTTGCCTTGAGGCTTTTTGGCAGCTTTAGACGAACCGTCTTTAGCATGTTCATTACCGCCGTCTATGCCCGCCTTCACACCTCTTTTGCCTGTTTTAGCACCGCGTTTGCGTGGCGTATTTACTTTTCCACGAGTGCTGGTAACACCATCAATCAACAGATCAATTTTGCGTTCATCAAGATTGACACCAGCAACTTTAATCTTCGCTTCGTCGCCTAGCCTAAATATAGTACCTGAGCCTTCACCAACCAAACACTGTTTTTGATCATCATAGTGATAGTAATCACTCGCTAATGAGGTAATGTGAACAAGTCCATCGATTTGAAATTCAGTAATTCGAACAAATAAGCCAAAGTTAGTTACTGACGCAATAATTCCGTCAAACACATCACCAACATGATCTTGCATAAACTCACATTTTAGCCAATCAGAAACATCTCTTGTAGCATCGTCTGCCCGACGCTCTGCCATTGAACACTGTTCACCAAGTTGTTCGACTTCCTCGGCTGAATAAGACTTTCCACCCGTTCTTGATTTGCGCGTATGCTGTTTATCAACAATGGCCTTTATCGCTCTGTGCACGACTAAATCAGGATAACGACGAATTGGAGATGTAAAATGCGCATAAGCATCAAGTGCTAATCCAAAGTGACCTACATTGTCTGGCGAGTAAACAGCTTGTTTCATAGACCGCAGCAACATGGTCTGAATGAGTTCTTTATCAGGTCTATGTTGAATTTTTTGCATCACACTTTTGAAATCAGCTGGTGTTGGCGCTTCACTTACGGTGAATGGAATACCGATCTCTGCAAGGTATGTTTTGAACGTTATTAAACGGTCTTCGTCAGGCTTATCATGGATTCGAAACAAACCTTCTGCTTTGTTCTTTTGCAAGAACTCTGCTGCACACACATTCGCCATGATCATACATTCTTCAATTAGCATGTGTGCTTCATTGCGCTCCACTGCAATGATATGCGAAATTTTACGTTGTGCGTTAAATACAAACTTACTTTCAATCGTTTCAAATTCTATAGCACCACGACCTTGTCGAGACTTCTTTAGTGCTTTGAATACATGATTGAGATTGTTTAGGTGTGGTATATGTTTCTCATAACGGGTAATTAAGGTTTCATCCCCCTTAAGAATACCCCACACTTTATTGTATGTGAGACGCGCATGAGATCGCATTACGGCCTCGTAAAATTGATATTCACCTAACTTGCCATCAGCAGAAATTGTCATTTCACAAACCAGGCACAGCCTATCAACATCTGGGTTGAGTGAGCATAAACCGTTAGACAGGATCTCAGGCAACATTGGTATAACTTTTTCAGGGAAATATACAGACGTAGCACGATTTTGAGCTTCGCTGTCCAAAGCGGTACCTGTTTTCACATACGAACTTACGTCCGCAATAGCCACCCATAATTGCCAAGAACCATCATCATTCGGCTGGCAATATACCGCGTCGTCGAAGTCTCTTGCATCTTCACCATCAATTGTCATAAGCGGTAATTGACGTAAATCGATACGGCCTTCTTTCGACTGTTCAGGAACCTCTTCAGCCAAACCTTCAACTTGCTTTAAAACGCCTTTTGGCCAGTTATGGGGAATATCAAAAGTGCGCAATGCCATTTCAATTTCCATACCCGGCGCCATGTGCTCGCCCAATATTTCTACTATTTTACCAATAGCGTTTACTTGCCGGCGTGGACGTTGTGTTATTTCAACGACCACAACATGACCTTGCCTCGCGCCATTTCGACCTTCCGGTGGAATGATGATTTCATGAGAGACACGGTTATCATCAGGAATAACGATCGAGACACCCTCTTCCATAAAAAAACGACCTACTATGGGTTCTTTTCTTGGTTCGAGCACTCTGTTGAGGCGAAACTCCGCTCGCCCTCGTCGATCAGCGCCGCTACAAACACCTTCCACGATATCGTCGTGCAATAAGGTTTGCATTTGGCCTTGATGTATAAATAAGTCTTTCTCAGTATCGGAATGCTTTAAAAAACCGAAACCATCGCGATGACCAATAACTCGGCCTCTGATAAGTGCTTCAGCTTTCTGTACTTCATATTTTTTATCGCGAGTAAAAGCGACCTGCCCTTCACGCTCCATAGCACGTAATCGTCGCTGAACACCAATTTTGGCATCTTCATCTTTAGCATTGACAATATCGCAGATTTCTAAAAAGGAGAGTGATTCGTTAGCGTTGGAAAGTGTTTCGAGTAGAAATTCACGGCTTGCTACCGGGTTTTCGTATTTTTCTTTTTCTCTTGAGTAATGCGGATCTTCTGACATTCATTCTTTTCGTTGTTAAATTCGGGAGTATTATACCAAGATTTTTGTTGCACGTCTGTGACAATTCTTATTGCTTATCAATTGAGCAATAAATTAGATTCATTTTACTTTTAGCCCAACACAAAATATTGCCTAATCTGCCGAACCTTAATTAACCATCGGCTTACGCGCATTTCTGACTGCTTTGGGATGCATAAGGTATTCAAGCTCACCCATATAGTTGGCTATCCGTTGATGAGTTCGCTGGTCATCAGTAATCGCGTTATACAACCAGTGATACAGATCTTCGAAGTCGTAAGGACTGCCATAGCCATCAATAAATAATTCTGCTAATTGTAATTGAGCTTTTAAATTCCCCAAAGCTGATGCTTCACGCAGGTAAATAACAGCGCGCTTTTTATCTTCTTGAACTAACGTGCCAACTGAGTAATAGCGGCCCAACTGCTCTAATGCCGTCGCCAAGCCCTGTGCAGCAGCCTCTCTCATGTAATAGACGCCGCGCTCTGGTTCAGCATCTACACACACTCCCCAAGCAAGCATGTCGCCCCACAAAAATTGATATGCCGGCACTCTAAGAACTTCTGCTCTCGCTTCTATATCTTGAACTAATTGGCAGCGGTCAGCGACTACACGTTCCAAATGTATATTGTTATCAATCATTTTTATCAAGTCGTCTTGGCTGTAGATTTGCACAGCTTCTAATTGCTGAGCTTGGCTACTACTAATAAAAATTATAAAAAAAGTGATCATGATAGAGAACTTGAACACATACACTCCTGACATTGCTATATTTTGGCCGCTAATTATCTATCGGCAAGACTAACAAAAAGTAAAAAATAATTTCACTCTGCGACTTCACCAACGCATATATTTGTAGAATAACAACATCGCTATAAAAATAGGAAGAATGAATTATCAGCTTATGCTTTTTTTTGTTAGACTTCGCACAGCACAAGTATTAATAATAGTGAATATTAGCAAGCTCAGCGTTTATGATTAATCGTCGCCATTTCGCGTGTTCATTAATGGTTTCATCAAAAATCAAAATAAATACTGCAGTCTATTAGCACATATTACTATGTGATAACGAAAGAGCGATATTCCAACTATGTAAAACGCATAATTAAGACTATAGTCACTTCTTCGATAATTTATACAGACAACGTTTGTGATAGGCTGTTATACACAGATAAATACAATAAGCGTGAAAGAGTCGATGGTGGAACAAGTCTGTTATAGAGGATGAACTCACACCGTTTGAAATAGCTAAAAAAATAAACCACCTATAAAATACGTTAATAAAGGACTTTCATGAGAGTGATTAATTGCAAGGTTGAGTCAATTGAAGCACAAACTGCAATTGTACATAAAGTAGTATTACTCCCCGAGTTCCCTGTGGAATTTATAGCGGGCCAATACCTTCAAGTCGTCATGGGTGAAAAAGACAAACGTCCATTTTCTATTGCCAGTGCGCCAAGCAGCCCTAATAAAATAGAACTTCATATTGGGGCTGATCCCGCTAATAAATATGCGTTTGAAGTTCTGACAAAATGCCAAACTGAAGGTAGCTTAATTGTTGAAGCTCCTTTAGGAAAAGCTTTTTTACGGAAGTCGCACCTGCCAGTAATAATAGTTGCGGGCGGAACGGGTTATTCTTATGCAAAATCAATTGTTTTAGATTGTCTTGAAAACCAACCTGATAGAGAAGTAAAACTGTATTGGGGAGCAAAGACAGTTGATGATTTGTACGAACATTCTGAATTAGAGGCTATGAGCCTTACCCATCCTAACTTTAGTTTTTTCCCTGTTGTCGAACACCCCAATGATGATTGGCTTGGACATACTGGTTTGGTTCATAAAGCCGCAATTAGAGACGTTACTGACTTTTCAGGTATGCAAGTGTATGTGGCGGGTCGATTTGAAATGTCAGCCACAATAAGGGATGAATTCTGTTCCATAGGACTTAGCAAAACTGAATTATTTGGCGATGCCTATGCGTTCATCTAAATTCTTTTAGGGTCCAATAGCTGAGCGAACACGCGGTGGTTGCTCAGCTCATAATTTATCAAAGCATTTATTTAAAGTTATTTTTAAGGGCCTTTTATGTGTAATTCATTTTATTCTCTAAAAAAACTAAGTAGCACTTTCGCTTGTGGCATGCTCGTTTTCTCGTCTTCATTGCTAGTTCATAGTAATATCGCTCATGCTCAACAAACATCAACGCCGGCCCTTAGCTACACCGACATTGCGCTGTTGCATGATATAGCAAAGGATATATCAGCTGACAGAATAGAACAGGATATTCGAACTTTAGTGAGCTTTGGTACCCGACATACTCTCTCAGAAACGGAATCCGAAACTCGTGGTATTGGCGCTGCACGACGTTGGATTAAGGAAGAGTTTGACAAAATATCGACCGAATGCGGCGGTTGTTTGGAAGTATTTTTTCAGTCTAAGGTCGTCTCTGGCGAGAGTCGTATTCCAAATGCGACCGAAGTTGTTAGTGTTATCGCAATTCAAAAAGGCACAACCGATCCAAATCGCTACGTAATGATGAGTGGTGATATTGACTCACGCGTTAGCGATGTAATGGACAGTGTATCTGATTCGCCCGGTGCTAACGACAATGCGTCAGGTGTTGCTGGTACTTTAGAGGCGGCAAGAGTCCTGAGCAAGCACAAATTCGAAGGCAGTATCGTTTACGCCGCACTTGCGGGAGAAGAACAAGGTCTGTTTGGTGGGAAAATATTAGCTGAATATGCAAAAGCTAATAATTGGCGTTTAAAAGCCGTGTTAAACAATGACATGATCGGTAACATCGCAGGAATAAATGGTGTAATAAACAATACAACAGCCCGTATATTCGCAGAAGGAACTCGAAATACCGAAACAGCCGATGAGGCAACTTACCGCAGGTTTACAGGTGGAGAAGTTGATAGCCCAAGTAGAAACTTAGCACGCTATATTGATTTAATGGCTGACCGCTATATAGAAAATTTAGATACCATGGTTGTCTATCGGTTAGACCGATTCAGACGCGGCGGACACCATCGGCCTTTTAATGATGTAGGCTTTCCTGGCGTGCGTATTATGGAGACCAACGAACACTATCAGAGACAGCATCAGGACTTGAGAACTGAGGGCGGCATTGTTTATGGTGATACTATCGAGGGCGTTAATTTTGAATATGCAGCTAAACTAACAGCACTTAACGCGGTTTCTCTTGCCGGAATGGCTAATGCGCCAAATCCACCAGCTGATGTCACAATCACTGGTGCCGTTCAGCCTTCAACAACGCTGAGCTGGAAAGCGCATGATGACACATTAACAGCTGTTAACAATCCGCAATTAAAGGGATACAAAATATATTGGCGGCTAACTTATGCACCACAATGGCAGTATAGCAAGTATGTGGGTAATGTAACTACTGCGACACTTGAGAATATCGTCATAGATAACTATTTCTTTGGTGTTGCTAGTGTCAGCCAAGATGGCTTTGAAAGTCCCGTGGTATTTCCTGGCGCCGCAGGTGCATTTGGAGAATAGTCCAAAAGTGACTGAAAATTCGTACTAACAGTAACGATGTTTTAAAGGTAGTAAAATGAGTAATAAATTGTCAGTGCGAACGAACAGGTTAACTAGCGTAGTTAGCATAATTACTTGCAGCAGCCAAATGAGCCGAAAAATTAAAATGATTAGAAAAAGTGCCTTACTGATAATCTCAATTGGGTTGCTAGCATCAGCCAGTATCCAAGCGCAAACAGTCAACCTTGTTGGCAACAAAGCGGCGACTTATATTGACGAGCATGAGTTACCTGCTCGTCAAATGGACTTAGTTAGAGCCGCGCTAAGTGAAGATTGGGAAACTAACATAACGGCAACCACCCAAGCTTGGTCTGGAAGCGGTTTAAGATCTGGCAAATTTGCTGGCTACATCGACCATTATTCTCTTAATGACACTAAAGACAATTACATTTACTCAAAACCATATCTGCAAGTTAATCTGCACGCTGTGTCTCGCTATCAAAGAGCTGAGGATATTGTTAGGCTTGAGCAACTTTACAGGGAGCGGGTTGGGATTGAAAATCGTTTCGCTAATACAGATCAATTACGCGGCGAACGAGACGTTCGTTGGGCTCGCTCACCTTCTTTTTTCGACAACATAGAGCAACTAGCCGAAGACCGTGTTGATTTTTTGCTGATAGACAAGGCAATGGCGGATGAAATAAATATATTACTCAAAAGCGTCGGTGAGACACCTATTTATGTATCCAAAGCCCCAATAATAAGTGTGAGTGTATCGTTAGCAATGAATCGCAATTATACCGACTCAGAGGCTGTTATTGCAGCTTTTGATAAAGGAATTAAAAGATTAAAAGCTGATGGTAAATATGCTGAATTAATCAAACAAGACCTCAGTCGAGAGAGTCTTCTTGACCGCCGAATTTATGCTGACATGCTAACTAAATGGTAGCTAAATGCTAGGTCGAGTATGAATTTTCGGGCATACTTGGCCTTTTCGTTAGGTCAAATTACTTTTTATCCATTCAATTTACTATACTAACGTTGTATGGTTAGTTTATTTTAGCTCTAGCAAACAACATAGCACCATCTTGAGCGGGTCGCTGCATCAACTGTACTTCCTGCCCCAACTTTTTTTCTAACAATGCTTGATAACTTTTTGCTAACCCACCAGTCATGAATAATTCAGGTCCGCAGTGAAGAGAGTTAGATATTAATATTGAATACAAATAGTCTACACCTTGGCTAACCAGCTTACTTGCTGTTGCATTTCCGGCCTGTTGCAGATTAAAAATAACGGGCGCAAGGCGCGCATAGTCGGAAGCGAGCTTTGATTTGAAATGAGATAAGATATAGTCAACGCCGGTATTGTTATCAGCACTCTTACTTTTGTAATTCAAACCGATGGCTTGTGATATTGCGCTACAGAATTGTTGGTCTTGAACCAGATTATCATTGCTTTTCAACAATAATTGTATCGCGTTCAGACCTAACCAAGCGCCGCTCGCCTCGTCACCATGAATAAACCCATGACCGCCATACTGAGTAACATTCGCATTATGGTAATGTGCAATTGAGGAACCTGTTCCTGTAATTAAGATCACGCAATCTCGACCACTATTAGCGGCTAAGCAACTTGCGTGCAGATCACTCGTCATAAACAAGTGCCTATAGGGAGAGTTCCATTTTGCGAGATTTTGCTGCGCTTGCTGGGTTTGACCACCAGCACAGCCAGCACCAACAATAAGTGATTTTTTGTCGATCGGCAGCAAAGAGTTCTTGATAGCTAGATCTATTGCTCGGTTAATTTGCTGCATCGCAGAACCGAAATCGCTAAATACATTAGCGCCGCCGGCGATCCCAACACTTATCGTATTTGTGTTGTGATCATACAAGGAAGCCCGGCAATGAGTACCTCCGGCATCGACGCCAATAAAGTAGTGCACTACAGAAACTTCCTAGGCACTCTTTTTGAAACACGAGTCATTAACTCATAGCCGATTGTGCCTACATGCTTAGCAATTTCATTAATAGGTAGGTTTTTACCCCAAAGCTCTACTTTTGTGCCTATTTCAACGTGTTCAAGATGTGTCACATCAAACGTCAACATATCCATCGAGACTCGCCCTATTAGCACCCCCGCAAGCCCATCAAATAGGGCTGGAGTGCCAATTGGCGCATGTCGCGGATAACCGTCAGCATAGCCTATCGCCACGGTTGCAACGACAGAGGGTTTACTTGCCGTCCACGTTGCCCCATAACCCACTGACTCACCACTCGCTATTTCTCTTAAAGCGATAACTTCGCTATTTAATTGCATAACTGGTTTAAGGGAAACCGACACTTCATTGTTTTCAAAGGGCGTACTGCCATATAAGGAAATTCCCATTCTATTCCATGTATTTGCAGATTCAGGCAAACAGATGTTGGCTGCTGAATTAGCAATAGATAAACAGCTGTGTCT
This sequence comes from Glaciecola sp., assembly GCA_034112105.1. GTDB lineage: Bacteria > Pseudomonadota > Gammaproteobacteria > Enterobacterales > Alteromonadaceae > Glaciecola. The sequence goes on from JAWUVZ010000076.1 coordinate 10,374, forward strand.
ATCAACCATCACATTCAGAAATTGATGAATTGCGGTTAAAGAGGCTTTATTCTCCGGCTCATCTGCAGTTGCTAGATGGGTCGCAACTACCGTTTTAGGATGAAATATATGCGCATAATCTTCATGCAAACGAGCATAGTCTTCAAGCATAAAACCTAAACGATGCATACCAGTATCAAACTTAACCCAATGATGCATATTACTTATCTCATTGTTTTTTATGCGTTTATTTATCCAATTCAACTGCTGTTCGACATGTAGCATCCAAACTATATTCAATGTCTTGGTGAGTTCACACTCTTGCTCTTGATGTGGACCTTGAAGAACAAGAATCGGCTGTGTTATGCCAGCGTCCCTTAATTCAAAAACTTCATCAATAAAAGCGACGGCAAACATATCAACTTGATTTTGCAAACATTTCGCAACTGCAACAGCGCCATTGCCATAGGCGTCGGCCTTCACAACAACGACTTGTTTGCTGTTTGGAGAGCAACGACTCATGGCCATAAAATTATGTTTAAGTGCATCAAGATCGATTGTTGCGTGGGTATATCTAGCCAAAAATAAGTTTCCTGTAAATGAGTATAATGATAGTAAACTAGTGAAACTTGTTTTTCATCATGATTAATGGGTTAATGACAATATAAATCAAACGAATGGGGGAGAAAATGCCGGCTTCTCTATCTTTACAGGCTGACATTCCCTTTAAAATAACTATAAGAGCGTTATGATTAATCAATTTTCCACTATCGATTGGCTGATTTTTGGAGGCTATGGGCTCCTCTTAATTATAAGTGGTTGGCTATATAATCGCCAAGCATCTACCTCAAAGGATTACTTCCTCGCCGGTAAGTCGATGCCAATGTGGGTAGTCGCTATATCGGTATTAGCCACTTCGCAAAGTGCTGCTACTTTTCTCGGGGGCCCTGACCAAGGCTACAGAGGAGATCTAACTTACTTGGCCACCAATATCGCCGGATTTATTGCTGCATTTTTTGTTGCTACCTTTTTACTCCCAAAATTTTACAAGTTTAAGGTATTTACCGTTTATGAGCTGTTAGCACAACGCTTTGGTGAACAGGCAAAATATCAAGCTGGAACTGTTTATCTAGTGGGACGCCTGTTTGCAAGCGGCGCCAGACTCTATATGGCAGCAATTGCAATTGCAATGATACTGTTTGGCAATATCGAAGCATCAAGTGTCGTCATTTCAATTGCATTAATTGCAACCATCGGACTCCTATACACAGTTTATGGTGGTATTCGTACCATAATTTATAGCGATGTTATTCAATGTATTGTTTATATCTCTGCAGCTATATTAGTCTTGGGTTACCTACTTTATAGTATTCCTGCCGACTTCAGTACTATCATCAATGCATTGCAAGTACCAGCCGATGGCTCTCAATCTAAGCTAACTCTACTTGATTTTTCCCTAGACTTTTCGCCATCCGGTGTTTTTGGATTTTGGTCTGTAATT
>JAWUVZ010000077.1:0-40703 GCA_034112105.1 Glaciecola sp.
TGAATGCATTCTCAGTATAGAAGTGATGTCCATAGAAAATAGTTTTAACCGCCTCAATTTCACTCTCTTCCAAGAATATATTCTCAGGTAGAAAAGGCTCTCTCAAATCGACCAATAGAGAAACCCCCTCTTCAAACCACCTTGGCATTTCAAGGACCCAGTTCACCCAGCCAAGCCTTGTATATATCTCGGCATGAACAAATTCATGCGCTATCACATCTACGTTCTGACCTTTCGGTCCAACAACAAGGCAAGTGCCAAACGGGCTGACATGAGGAGTAGCCGTTTCGGAAGCAAAAAACTTCCTAGACTCCTGTTTATTTTCGGTCAGTATTATCGTCGGTGAAGTTATTGTGGCACCAAAAGTATCATTGACCCTCTTTTCCCCCTCTCTTATAAAGTCGAGAGATTCATGTGATTTCAAAGTGCCTTTTGCTATAAAAACATTTGGCCTCACTTCTTCATAGCCCAACAATTCTGGTATCTCGCAAGCAACAGCACCCCTAAAGACATATAGAGGAGTCCCTAATATGAGAGAACTTACTAAGATGTAAAAAACCGATATTTTCTTCATACTTCTTCCTGGAAACTAACTTTGAGCTAAGGGCCGGTAATACTGTGCAAAAATAGCTAAGCCGCGCAGTATCTCTATCCCACTTAACGTAGTGAACAACTTAAGTGTTTCATAAGGTGCGAGCATAAATATACCTAAGTACTGTTTCCGATTCGTCTTCCAACTCTACAGTTGAATGAAGGTTTGCGCCAATAGCTTCGATGATCCTTTTTGATGCGTTATTGCTTTCGTAGCAATGAATGTGAATTTCAGAAATACCCATTTGTTGTGCTTTTTCGATGGTAAGCAACAGTAACCGCAATCCTAAACCTTTATTCCGATAACTTGGCCTGACACCGAGACCAATATGGCCGCCAGCAAGTTTTAATGAATCGTTTAACGTGTGTCGTATATGTGAGCAACCAACAATTTGCTGATGTTCAACAAGCCAAAATGTTGTGTTTGGGACCATATGATTTAAAAGGTTTATACCGTTTGAGTAGTCCCATAATTTTTTAACGAGAGAGGCAAAGTCTGAGTAATCTAAATCCATTGGGTAAGGATAACGCTCCTCGCTTCCCAATTCTTCGATGTAATCAATATAGCTTTTTTCGTACTCAACTAAAGGATTAATAAGCATAAAAATTCTGAACAGAATATAACAATTTAATTTCGCGCCAGTGGGTAGTTTTTGTATTTATCATTTTTTCATTCCACCACTACGACCTGATATACATTTGATTATGACGCAATTATGCAAATAATTGCAAGGAGGCAAACTACCCAAAGAGTTGATATTCTGACTATGGGAAAAACCTTGTCAAAGTAAGGTAAGTGCAGGTTTGATTGAAATTTTTTCATACTAATTGATGCGCTATCCCAAAAATGCAAAGTCCATGCTGCATGAACGTCCGGTTTCTTATATGTAGGATCGTTATCAGACTCATTACTCAAGGTCTCTTTCTGGCAAAAACTCCCCGTACAAATTCGAACAGTTATGTCCGCTTATGCCGTAAACTTGTCTGTCATGGTCATCGATAAAAACCTCATTTTTCGTAAAAAATGACAACTTAAATCTAGAAAATAGCTGCGTCCGCTTACATAGGTATACCCCACGATCAATTTTCACCTAAGCTCGACAAACAACGCTAATGGCAATGTAAGAACCTTTTTCTTATATGTGCTTCGTCATTTACTCCATACGACATATACAAAATCTAAGTTTTAGCGTCGGTTGCAATCTAAATAAGTCATTGTAAGAATATATCTAGTTATAATCTAATTATAACTACTTGACGCGTAAGGTGGGTGTAAAAAAGACCTCCAAATGAAGGTCTTTTAGGCTCACTATTAGCACGTTATTAAATATCGATTAGCCGTGCAAATTCTCATAAATGACCCGCAATGTATTAGAGAATGAGCGTTTAGTGTTCGGCCAAGAAATCGATATGTTATCAAGCATACCCGACCCGCAGTCGACTTCTAGGCGACTGACGACATCAAACAAAGCCTCCGCGTTTACTTTTTTACCAGTTTGAACAAGCTTCCTGGCGCCCCGTAAAATTTCACCATTATCATCTTGCATTACTGCATTATCCGTAGAGGTGATAGCTGTTTGTAGCTCAGAAATCAGCTCATTTAGCGCAGTAGCTAATGAATCCACCTGACCTTGCTGCTGCAAGTAAGGCAGCAAATCAAACCACATACTTGGATTTTCAGGCATTGGCATTTTCGCAATAGCCGACTCGGGTGCAGGTTGAGCATCCTCTTGCTGCTTGGATTTCAGTTGTTCTTGCGCTTGATGTAACTCTTCTTTATGTGCAGCGACAAGGGCGTCCTCCTGCTCTGCCAGTATATCTTCATTACTCTGCAACTGCTGCTGCGCTTGTTGCAGAGCCTGTTCTTTATCATCTAATTGTGCTTTACTTGACTGCAATTCACTTTCTAATGTAGCTAATTGCTCTGCAAGACCTGACTGATTATTTTGTTGTTCACTCAAGCTCTGTTTACTTTGGTTATATTCTTGTTGAACGGCTTCTAACTGCGCCAATAACTGACCTTGTTTTTCCTCCATTGCCTGAATACTTTGTTCACGACCTAACAACGTGGCCTGTTGCTCTTCCACTTGCTTCTTCAGTGCAAGCTCTTGCTGCTCTTGTTGTTTAATATGCGCTTCAAGTTCTTCTTGCTGCGCCTTCGCATTGTTCAGTTCGTCTTGCAGCTTGTTCTCTGCCGACTGTGTCTGTGATACTTGCGACTCAGCTTGCTGTAACTCACTTAGATTTCCTTGCAGCTTCTCTTGCAAACTCTGATTTTGTTGCTGTGCATCAATAAGTGCTTGCTGTAATTGCTTTTTTTGTTCTTCAATTTGCTTGTGATGCGCTGTCCATTGCTCTTCGCTGCCCTCCAGCATTTCACGCTGCTTACTTGCTCTGCTTTCCACATCAGATAGTTCAACCGCTAATTGTTCTAGTTTCTGCTCTTGCTCAATACGCACCAACTTTTCCGCATCAGCTTGTTGTTGAATTTCGTCTAGCTTAGTCTGTGAATCTTGCAACTGCTGACGCTTAGCTTCTACTTCCTGCTTAAGTTGAGCCTGATGTTGCTCCCACTGTTTACCCGATTGCTCAATTTTGGCTTGTTGTGCAGCACTGTGCTGCTCAAATTCATTTAGTTCGCCCTGAAGCTTATCAAATAATTCTTGCTGGCGAAGCTTTTCTGCTTTTTCAGCTTCTGTTTGTTGTTTCGAATCGCTCAATATTTGTTCAGTCTCAAGCAGTTTTTGTTGTTTAGCCTTCAACTCTTCTTGCAGTTTCTGTTGCTCTCTCAAGCGTAAATCTTCCGCCTCTTTCATCTCTTGCAACTTGCGCTCTGCATGCTGCTCAGCCTCAGCTAACTCAGATTCGACACGTTTCATCTCTTCTTGTTGCTTGTACTTTTCTAGCTTCTCTTGTTCCGCAGTTTGTTTAGCCTCATCAAGTGCGAACTGCGTTTCTTGCAATACATTTTGCTTTTCTTCTAACTCTTCCATCAATTTGCTTTGTTGGGCTGCCATATCGCCTTTTTCTTGGTTAGACATCTCCTCAAACTTTAGCATCTCGTTTTGTAGATGCTCAACGTGGCGAACTTTATGAGTCAACTCAGACTGTGCAAGTTTGTAAGTTTGCTCAATCTCACGACGTTGTTTCTCGGCTTCTTCGCTCGCTTTACGCTGATGAATAAGCGCTTCTTTTAGTTTTTCACTATTACTATCACTGGTATGTAATTGCTCTTGAAGACCTGTGATTTGCGAGCCCACTTCATTAATTTCTGCATCTTTATCGGTGATTGATTGTTTCAATGAATCGATCTGAGTCACGTAAGCTTGCATTTTTTCTTGCTGTTGTTGTTGCTGCAACTGCAATTGCTTAGAATTTTCTTCACTGGCTTCAAGTTGCTGTTGTGCTTGTTGGAAGTTCTTCTCGCTTAATTGCAATTGGTTTGAAATTTCATTACGCTGACTTTGCAAATTGTCTACTTTCTTAGTTGAAAGTGCTAATTGCTCGTTTAGTGTGTTATTAACCTCTTGTGCTTCACTTAGCATTTCTCGACTCTGTGAGTACTGATGCTGCACTTTTTGAAGATTATCAGTTACGCTCTGGTGTTGTTCTTGCAGAGTTATGTATTCAATCTTAGCTTCTGATATTTCATCTTGAGCTAACTGAAGCTTGGTCTCTGTATCACGTAAGTCTTTAAGTTTCGTAGATAGCTGCTCATGACTTGACCGCAGCAATAACTGCTTTTCAGCCACTTCAAGCTCGGCTTCTTTGTGCGCCGTAATCGCTTCTAATCGCGCCTGATCAGCTTGAATTATTTCAGTCAAGTCAGTCCACATACACAGGATTGAATCGAATTCTTTACCCTTATAGACAGGAATGTAAGTCGCATGACAAGGGCGTAATTTCAAGCCAACTTTATGTTCCCAATTAATGGATTTCGCTCTACCATCATATTTAACTTTGTTGACAATACGCTCTAATTCATAAGCTTCCCCTTCATCTTTATTGAGGTCGAGTGAATGCGGTGCGAATCCCCATAAATCATCTTCATTCTCAACACCAAAAAACTCACAAGCGGCGGGATTCACACTCGAAAAGCCTTTTTCATCCAAAATTGCCATTGGCATGCTGCTATGCTCAAGAAGACCGTGGAATTTATCTTCTTGGAATTGCTCGCCTGAACGATCTGAAATCCAACAAACGTACTGTTCTTTCTCTTTATCAAACAAGTCTATGTGCAGTTCACTAGGGTGCATCACTTCATTTTTGCCACGTAAACTAGTATGAAAATCACGTAATCGACCAGTTTGATGTAGCTGTTTAGCAACCCTAGCTGCAGCGTCGGCATCGCTGAACAACTGATAAAACGTCCCTTTTTTAAGCTCTTTCTCGTTTAACCCTAAACGCTCCGTCATAGCCGTGTTTGCATGCACAATCCTATCATCTGAATCAACAGTCGCGACTGCAATTGGTGCAATATCTAGTAAATTAGAAAAGTGTGCTCGCTCTGATTCTAGCTGACGCTGAGTTTCAGTTAGTAAGGTTAAATCTTGGAACATACCAGCAAAACCAACGCGTTGATTTTTATCATCACCAAAGGCTTGTAACGTAACTCGCAGATGCAACGCTGTATTCCCATCATTGGTATTTCTGAAACCTTGAGGTGTATCCGCTGAGAAATGGTTTGCATCCTGATTTTTACCTACTTTTCCAGTAAACTCACGATTTAATGCTCTACCGATTGTGACAGGCGTATCGTCTGGATTATGCAAAATGTTAATGTCTTCAGGTACTAAGTTCAGCAAATCAAAACGTTTATTTTTTATGTCAACTAAACGCACACCGAACATACGTTCAAATGGATTATTAACAGATGTAATGCGACATTCATCATCGAGTATATAGACAGGATGCAGCGATACATTCAACATCGCTTTTACTTTCTGTTCACTAGCATATTCTTTTCTTTGATTTTGGCGGATCTCGGTTTCATCAATAACCAAGAGTTTGAATGCCGTCGACTTACCTTTACTATTTTTCGCGATACTAATGGCGACAATGCGCACAGGAACTTTAAATTCTAGTGACTGTAATACGCTCTTAAAATCAATCTCATGCTGCTCTTTTGCAAGTTCAAAAGACTGTTTCCAAAACGTGATATTGTTAGGACATACTAACTGAAGCAGCTTCTCAAAGTCCCCAGAAACTTCCTCGCTGTAGCCTAAAATAGCAGATAATATCGGATTTGCTTGAAAACTTTCAGATTCGAAATCAATAGACATTTGACCTAAATAAAGGTGTTCAGTGAGTTGATTAAGCTCATCTAGATTAATCTTTGCTTCTTTGAGTTCTTTTTCGTAATTATTAACATCTTCAAGACAGACAATAAAAGCAACGCCATCATACAGCGAGTCGTTTTTTGTAATAGTTAGACGCAGCGCCATATTACTTGAAGGAGCTGTCACCACTATTTTAACCACTTCATTACCATTGATTGCTTTGGTGATTGCTGCTTTTGATTCTTCTTTAAACAAACCAACAAGTGGCTGATTCAAGAGTCTACTTTTCTCACGTCCGAGCAATTTTGCAGCCGGGTTAGTCAATTTAACAACATTCCCTCGTAAACCAACAAGTATGAGTCCAGTACTCATCTTATTCAAAATTTCGTCTTTATGAGCAACCACTTCATCATGTATTTCAATGATGTTATCTTTGGATTTCATGTTCACAAAAGCATAGATGGTAAGACAAAGAAACAAAATTAGTAACGCAATTGCAGAATAAGCGACCAAACTCAAGGTAGCTTCGTCTTGGCGTGCTAATTTTTCACCTAACGCGAAGCATGCCGGACTGATAAAAAGCAGCGTGAAGAAAGCAACGTGCTTTGTTGAAGAAAAAATTGAGATTAGCAAGTGTCGTAGCATCTTGAAGGTGTCCAAAGAAAATAAGTTAATATCCTAGGAAACAATTTACATCGTGAGCATCAACTTAAAAACAGTCAATTGGCATCTAGTGTATATTTATAAATAACTAATAAGCCACATCTGTCGCACAAAATGTCACAAAGCCAACAAGTCGGATGACTTTATGATTCCTGCGCCAGGGTCATGATAGTTGTTTCATCATGAAACTGTATCGGCAGACTTAACTAAATTTAAAACTTATTGTCACTACAACACCCGATTCATCCATTTTATTGTCAATATTAATCTCGGCATGATGGAAAAGTGCAATTATTTTAGCTATATACAAACCTAGGCCCAAATGTGGCTGCTCGGAACTTTGCTCTTTTCTAATTGAAATCATCGAGCCTAAAAGCTCTTTTTGCATATTTTTTGGTAACATTGGGCCCTGATTACTAATGCAAATTTCAAACGCATCTGGGTTTCCTTTAAGAGTAAACTTAATGACTGAATCAACAGGACTAAATTCAACAGCGTTTGCAACAATTTTATCTAACATTTGGGCAAAGAGCTCAGGGGAGCCCGATATTATCTGTTTTTGTAACTCAACCTTGAGTAAAAACTGCCTTGTAGGATAGGCGAGACGATAACCTTCTGAGCAGCCGGTCAGCACGTCCTCTAAACTAAATTGTTCAATATCACTGCGCTGAATAGCTTGCTCTAGACGAGTTGCTTCACTCATGTTGGTCAGTATTTTACTGAGTCTCTTAATTCCCTCTTTCGCCCTATCTATATAGGCTTGATTATCGGATGAATGCTGCTCAAGCGACAGATTATCCAGTGATGAGTTAACAATTGCGACGGGCGTTCTTAGTTCATGCGACAAACGCGACGCCATATTTTCCAAATAGCTGTTGTACTGGTTTAGTTTAGACAACACATTATTGAAGGTGCGACTTAAGTCGCCAATTTCATCATTGGTAGGCGACGATTTAATTTCTCCCACTATTTTGCCTGAACTATCAATGGCGCTTTCTGCTTCATTTCTTAGTTTGCGAATTCGCCATGAAATTCGAGACGCTAATAAAAATAAGGAGAGAGTTCCGAAGACAATAACCGCTAAAATAAAGTGAAATTGCTGTTCTAAGGCCTGGTTTCGTAATGTTCTTATACCATTAGTCGTTTGCTCAACGACCACAGCTCCCATCACTTGCTCATCTATGTATATCGGATGTGCAGCTGACAAAACAACCGCTTTTTTGTCCGCACTCAAACGCCACAAACTACTTGGTATGCCATCCAAAGCCTCCTCAACATCATTACCTTCAAGCGCATATGCGTTGTCTAGATCATCCACAAAATCAGCAGGGGGCTTAGTCAGGATGGTGTAATAAATAGGCAGCAACCATTCGTTTTCAACATACTGCCACCAGCTTTCCGGGCTTCCTTTTTTAGCGCCCTGTGCTTGCACTCCGCTTGAGCTTTGTATCTCGCCCGACTTAGCCAGAACTCGCCTATGTTTATCAATTACCCAGACTCGTGCATTGGCATACTTTAACCCTTTTAATATATTTTCAATGTCCGGTGAAGGTACTAGTACCGTGCCCAATGACTCTTTTTTTGCAGGGTCTGAAGTACCTAATGTGTATTTTGCAAAACCAGTTTGCGGGTCATCTATGTCAGTTATAGCAAAAGCGATTTTACTCGACATCATATCAACCGGTAGACGCAACTCTACGTTATAGCCCCTTGATGTTTGTTGCCAATAGCCTTGAATTTTAGTCTCTAGGCGATCTGGTTGAATACGTTGAGTGCCAGACTTAAGTAAATAGGCGCTAACCCACCCAGACTGCATGGGCGCAATAACATAACGCTTGAAATCACCTTTACTGTCTATCATCGCGGCCTGTAAATAATCGTTACGGTCAATTAGCAGACTATTGCTCGCTCGGAAGACCAAGTTGTCATCCGAGACTTCAAATACCGCATATAGAAACCTGTCATAACGACCAATCATGTGCTTAAAAGTCAAACTTTGTGGACGGTATGTTTGCTGAATTTCAATTAGATTTTGTTCTGCGTAGTGCAGTTTAAAAGTTTGATATTCATCCCAGTCAGAGACATCACCGTCAAGCTGAATAGGAAAGTTGATACTATGTGCATACAAATCTGTCCCCGGCCTTACATCATTTATAAAAGAAGATTGTTGATCAAATAGCTTAGGCCTTTCATGCAGCGCAGTTGCGACCGCACGAGCAGTTCCTACCATCGTTTGTTCTTGACCAATTCGCAGGTAAGTTTCTAATTCCCAAACGTATTGATATGCCAAATATGGAATTGTAAATAAGAATGATGAGAAAAAGAGAAGCTGAATGCGTAATCCAATGCGCCACTTTGTCATGAGACGTCAGATTTCCAGCGATAACCCATACCATACACCGTTTCAACACGGTCAAAAGAAGGGTCAACTTGCACAAATTTTTTTCTTATTCGTTTAATATGTGAGGTAATAGTGGTGTCATCAACAACCATTTTCGATTCATCCATTAACTGTTGTCGACTTTTCACATGCCCTGCATATTTGGCAATCGCGTATAGCATCCAAAACTCAGTGACGGTTAAATCAATAAACTGCCTATTCCATTTTACCGTCATGCGTTTAGCGTCCACGACTAAATTACCCAACTGGATAAGGTCTGATGCCACTTGGGGTTGATTTAATAATTCAGTACGTCTAAACAGTGCCGCAATGCGAGCCAATAAATGAGGCAAACTGATATCCTTGGTTAGATAATCATCTGCTCCCATTCTTAAACCACATATTGTGTCGTAATCATTGTCGCGCGCTGTCAAAAAGATAATAGGTAAGGTTTTAGACAGGCTACGCAAGGTTTGACAGACAGCAAAACCGCCGTCAATTTCATCCGCTAAACCTATATCCACAATTGCTAAATCAGGAAGTCTTTTTGCAAAGGCAATTTCCGCTTCCTGCCTATTTGAATATGCTTTTACTGCATAGCCTTGCTTAGCCAAAGCCGAGACGTAGTTGTCTCTAAGCGCTCGGTCGTCTTCAACTAAAGCAATTTGCTTCGACATAACACACCTTTAATTTAAAGAGTTGAGCTTAACTATATAGAAAATTACGATGGGTTAAAGCCTTTGCTAGCAATTTCCATTTTTTCGCCACAATTGACCTCAACATTGCCACTTTTTCTCCCCTAAGTTGCCACTAATTTTTTGTTTAATGACATGGCGATTCAAAACCACTTTTAAAAACAAACTTAAAAATATTTGGAGAAATACATGAAAATAACAGTTAACAAAACCAACGCCAATAGATTGAATAAAATCACCTTAGCGATCGCTTTTTCCAGTTTAGTGAGTGTCTCTGGATTTTCAGTTGCAAAGGCCTCCTCAAACGAACAGATAACTGCAATGACAAAAAATGCACAGGACCTTAAAAGTATCGATCTTAAAAGTATCGATCTTAAAAGTACCGATCTTAAAAGTATCGATCTTAAAAGTATCGATCTTAAAAGTAATGAAGCTGAAAATAATGCGATAGGATTAGGCTCCGGCATTGTATTTGGTGCAGTCGTTGCCGGCCCCATTGGTGGCGCAATAGCAGGCATATTTGGCTTATTTATTGCCGATGACATCAATGATGAGAATCGTTTAGCGCTAACCAAAGAAGAGTTAAATAACAAGAATCAAGAACTGCTCGCATTGCAGCAGAATTATCAGGATTCGATAATCTCAGCGAATCAACAAATTGCAGCTATGGACATTGCAATGACTCAAGCAACTCAACAGGTAACGCCAACGCTTGAAGCAAATATTCAATTTAAAACCGCCTCTTTTTTAGTTGAAGACCATTACAAGTCGCAACTTGATGCCCTAGCAAGTGAATTACGCAAAAATCCTAGGTTAACAATTGAACTGTCTGGTTTTGCTGATCAACGAGGCGAGTCGGCCTATAACCAAGTGCTATCCCAACAACGCGCTAAGTCGGTAAAAGACTACTTAGTGAGTCAGTTCGTGAATACAAATCAGGTACTAACCCAATCATTTGGTGAGTCTGAACGAGTAAGTGAAAGTAACAGCTTTGAAGATAACTTTTTCGACCGTCGAGTGTTGTTAAAAGTAAGCAAAAAATCAGCAGAAATGACAGCGGCGTATCGACTTTAAAAACTAAGATAAAGTAAAAAGCAAGCGTACTTGCTTTTTAGATATATTACGCTTTCTGAGCGGCTTTAAGCGCTAGCAATAGAGACTGTGCAGGCTGATAACCTGGGACGACTGTACCGTCAGGCATAATAATATTTGGCGTACCGTTTACGCCAATTGCCTTGCCAAAGTTATATTGATCAGCAACTTGATTCTCGCATGACGTGCTAGCAACATTTCCACCGGCTTTGGCTTTGGTCATTGCTTCCTGCGGATTTTCAGAACACCAAATCGAAACAGCATCACGGTAAACTTGACTGTTAATACCTTGCCTTGGGAAAGCAAGATAGCGAACCGTAATTCCTAAATCATTAAGGATATCCATCTCGTTATGAAGCTTGCGGCAGTATCCGCAAGTTGCATCGGTAAATACATTAATGACGTATTTTTCTTTTTTGGATTTAAATTCAATTGCAGAATCTTTGAATCGCTCGATGCCTTGCAAACGGTACTTCTGTAATGCTGCACCCGTTTCATCGACAATTTCATCGCCAACGCGATAGATTCGAGCACTTAGAAAATATTCACCATTGTCACTAGCATAAAAAATACCCGTATTTGTATTAATCTGTAACAAACCAGGTACATTTGAATCCGCCACTGATATTATTTTAAAGGTTAGCTTTTGCTCAAAAGTTCTAATCAACTCAGTATGTTTTTCGGAAGGGCCGGCTTGAGCAGTACTGTCTTGCACAGCATTAACCCGGGCCGAAAACACAAAGACAGATAACATAGCTGATACAAAAACAAGCTTCGATGCTATTTTTAATTTATTGACATAATTCATATAAAGCCCCAAAAAAATACTGTATAACAATTAATTTTAAATTAATTAATTCAAAATATAAAGACCGTTGTTGTTTGTAAAAACATTCAATGTTGCTGCAGAAATGAATGGCTTACCAAAAACGCCTCACTAGAAAGACACGATGGCACAAATTCATCCTCTAGGATGATGCTTTTTTACCAAAGATTGAAGTCTTTCAGTCGCAACATGGGTATAAATTTGCGTTGTAGACAAGTCACTGTGCCCTAATAACATTTGTACTACGCGCAAATCAGCTCCGTGGTTTAGCAAATGGGTAGCAAATGCATGTCTTAACGTATGCGGTGACAAATGAACCTGAATACCAGCTTGCTTTGCGTGCAATTTTATACGATGCCAAAAAGTCTGTCTCGTCATCGTTGTGCCGCGCTTGCTCGGAAAAATAGTATTACTTGGTTTGCTTAATAATTGCGGGCGCCATTCTTTCAAATAGCCTGCTAAACAATCAATTGCAACTTCACCTAAGGGGACTAAACGCTCTTTATTTCCTTTACCCATGACTCTGATAACACCCTGTAACAAACTCACTTCGTTCATTTGCAAATTGACTAATTCTGACACTCGAATACCAGTGGCATATAATACTTCTAGCATCGCTTTGTCGCGAGCATTAATAGGGTCGTCATCATTAGGAGCTGCTAATAAGTCGTCTACTTGTTGTTCCGTTAATGTGCTGGGCAGGTAACTTGGTAGTTTAGGATTACTTACGCCCTGGGTCGGATTATCCACTCGCCATTTTTTTATAATTGCGTACTTGAAAAAAGATCGTGATGTACTCAAGAATCTTGATGTTGACCGTTGCGATAATTTTTCTTCAAAACGCAATGTTAAGAAAGCTTGAATATCCTCTTTGTGAACTGAAACCAAAGCACTTTTATCTATTGAGTTGCGTTGTAAAAAGAGAGAAAATTTGGTGAGATCACTTCTGTAAGCTTCTGCAGTATTTTCACTCAGCCCCTTTTCAATCCACAACATACTAATAAAATCGTTAATAGCAATTTCGTTTTCCGCTGACAAAATAGCTTTTTCTTTTATACCACTAGTAACCTGTCTCTTCATTTAAAAATGCTTATGTTTACGAACTAACTCGTAGGCGGCTTGAATATCTTGAGCTTTCTGTTTGGCAAGTTCAAGAGCCTGCGCAGGCAGCCCTTTGGATGCGACTTTATCAGGATGATGCATTGACATTTGTTTGCGATACGCTTTTTTAATCAACTTTGAATCATCCCCTTCTTTAATGCCTAATATCTTAAACGCATCCTCCAATTCAGCCTTTGCAGAATATGAACTAGAATCTGCATATTGATTTTGTTGGCGTCCTTGTTGATGCCTTTGTCTATATCTGCCCTGCTGTCGGCGGTGATTGTCTGTTTGCGATCTACCATTGCGGAAGCGTTGTTCTGCCTCAAATGTCATTATCAAGAAATCGAGTTCTACTCGTCTAAAACCTAGCGCCCTAGCAACTTTTTCTAACAATGTATATTGGGTAGCACCCAGCTTTTTGTGCGCGCAGGACGCTTGAATTAATATCTCTAAATAAATGTGCAGCACATCTCGTCGCGCATGACATTGTTCTTTAAATTGTTGAAGCATGTCGACAATCGCAAAATCGCGTTGTTTACCGTCCCGAAACGCTTGCTGAGCTTCTAATCGGACGTCACCGGTTAAGTCCATTTCATCCATCAACGCGGATGCTACCTGAATATCCTCTGGAGTGACTATACCGTCCGACTTTGCAATATGACCTAACGCAGAAAACAAACTATGAAAGAAAACGGCTTGTTGCTGAATTTCATCTGATGTCGTGAAAAAGCGAGCAAAACCGCCTTTCTGCGAAAAGTCTTTACTATACGTTGTATCGAATATGTGGCCAACTATCAGACCTAATACGGCACCCGCAATTCGGCCAAACATAAAACCTAAAAGTACACCAACAACTTTTCCCCATATTTGCATATTTTCATTGCCCTCTGGCACGTTTATTTGAAATATTTATCACAGATTACTCTAAATTCAAGGAGTAATGAGGTAAAAATCGAGCTCATTATTTATTTTACGCCTAAATTAGCTGTAATTTTCGGCATTTTACAAAAAAAAACGTATTTATTGGCCATTTCCCAACAATATAGTTGGTTATTCTCCCTCAAAGCATTAAAATTTATGGCCATTTGAATGTTATGTAAAATAAAGCGTCAAAATTCTGAGTGTTTAGATGCTAAAGCATCCGTATGCAAAAATTAGTATTGGCTTAAAGAGCCTGAGACTAGCTAAAAAGGTTACCTAAAAAATCATTTAATGATCAAATTTTTTTCTATTATCACGCTCAGTATCAGTGCATTTGTTGTAAGTGCGCAGAGCACTGAGTTGTGCATACCCCAAAACGCTCAATTTGACCCTTCGCTGTTAACCACAAACAAACAAATCAGCGTGAGTTCTGACGTTGCTCAGATGATTCAAAACAGTTCAGCTTTATTCAATGGTAACGTTACCATTACAAGTCCAAATTCAATGATTAATGCCGATGTTGCACAGATAGACAATAACGGCAAACAAGTCACCGCTAGTGGCGATGTGCTTTATCGTGACCAAGCACTGCAAGTCGAAAGTCAAGGCGTTGAATTAAATAGCGAACTCAAGTTATTACAAATGCAAGATACTGAGTACCAGTTTAAGAACATTTCTGGGCGAGGCTCTGCCGATTTGCTTTCGCTTTCTGGTGAGCAGGGCTTGCGTTTAGAACAAGTTTCATTTACGACTTGCCCAAAAGGTGGCGAAGATTGGAAAATGTTTGCAAGTGAAATAATCATTGGTAAAGACAGCCCATTCGGCGAAGCTTATAACACTAAGTTTTATGTTGGCGGTGTACCTGTATTTTGGCTTCCCTATTTTGCGTTTCCAGTGACAGCTGAGCGTCAAAGCGGTTTGTTATTTCCAAATATTGGCAGCTCAAGCCGCACCGGTGCAGAATATGAACAACCATTGTACTGGAATATTGCGCCTAATTATGATGCAACTATTTCACCAAGAATAATGACTAACCGCGGTATTCAACTGAAAACAGAGTTTCGCTATTTGTTCAGCCAAAGCCAAGGTGAAGTCCAATTAGAATATTTACCTAAAGATATTGATACTGAAACTCAAGATGAGCGATATTTTTATCGCTATTTACATCAAGGAAAAATCAGTGACAACTGGAATCTAAACATTGATTTCAGTGGAATAAGTGACGACAATTATATTGTTGATCTCGGGTCTGACTATTATAATCGCGCGGACACTCATTTATATCGTCAGCTAGGACTAAGTTACTACTCGCCTAACCTCGATTTCTCATTGAATTTCCGAGATTTCGAAGTTGTCGGCGATCATCCAGACGTGTATCGTGCATTACCAGAAATGAAACTTAATTATGATACTGACTTAGGAGAATATATTGATTTTACGCTAGCGAGTGAAGCGGCGTATTTTGAAAACTCACTTGAGTCAAAACCCAATGCTTTTCGGGTTCATATTGAACCTAGTTTGTCATTGCCGTATCAGCGCGCTTGGGGTGAATTATTAGCAGAAGTTAGTGTATTACAAACCTATTATGAACAAGAATTGCCAGAGGGCTCAGTGGGTGAGTTGGACGAAAGTGTTAGCAGAACGATCGGACAAGGACGATTATACGGTTCACTTATTTTCGAAAAAGAGGACTTAGTACTTGATAATAAGTACTTACTTACCATCGAACCCAAAGCGCAGTATCTTTACACTAGCTTCGAAGAGCAAGACAATATAGGTCTGTATGATACGACGCCCCTGTTGACTACCTTTAATAATTTGTTCCGAGGTCAGGAATTTACTGGTTTGGATCGAATTAACGACAACAATCAATTTACTCTGGGTGCCACGGCTAGATTAGTAGACCAACAAAATAGAGAGAAACTCGTGCTGAGTGTTGGTCAAATATTTTACTTACAAGACAGTAAATTGATAAGTAGCGTGAGAGAGGAGAAGCGCTCGGCGTTGGCAGCCGAATTTGATTGGCAAGTGAACCAACGCTGGTTTTTGCACTCTGATATTCAAGTTGCAACGCAAACACAAAAAGTAAAACGTAGTAGTATTGCGACTGAGTACCGTATTGACGATAATAAACTGATTCAGATGAACCATCGTTATATTCGTGACCTTTCAGGAGAGGAAATAAACCAATTTGGTGTGACAGCTAGCTGGCCAATAAACCAAAATTGGCATTGGGTGGGACGTTGGTATAGAGACGCTCAACGATCAAGAACGACCGAAAGCTTTGCTGGCATTCAGTACGAGAGCTGTTGCTGGGCACTGCGTGTCACTTATCAGCGCAGCCTGAGTAATCGATTTGATGCTACCGGTTTGCGAACAACCGATGAGTTTGATTCAGGTATAGGCTTACAATTTATTATAAAAGGTATAGGCAGCCGAAGAAGTAATTCCGATATTTTAGAACAAGGTATGTTTGGTTACCGCCAACCCTATGTTTTAAATTAACTAGATTTTGACGTTATATAATTAGAGAAAATATGAAATACAGATTATTAAAAGCAAGCTTACTGAGTGCTTCCGTGCTTTGCAGCATGCTAGCAAACGCGGTTGAAGAAAGACTCGACAAAGTATCTGTCATCGTAGACCAAGGCGTAATTCTTGAAACTGAAATATCCGAGCTTGTAGATGGGGTGAAACAAGGCGCAGTTGCTCAAGGGCAGGCGTTACCATCGGACAGGGCTTTACGTACTCAGGCAATTGAGCGCTTAATTTTAAAGAATTTGCAGATGCAAATGGCAGAACGTATGGGTATTCAAATTAGCGACCCTCAACTTGATCAGACTATCGGTAATATTGCAAAGGAAGACAATATCAGTGTCGAGCAGTTGCGTGAAAAAGTTCAGGCCGACGGCTTATCATATGAAGTGTATCGCGAAAAAGTACGAGAGGAATTAATAACGGGTGAAGTGACCCGTGCAAATGTAAGACGTCGTGTTTATATCACACCACAAGAAATCAGTACCTTAGTTAACTTGATCAGCCAACAAGGTGCAGAACAAGCTGAGTATCGTTTAGGTCACATCCTTATTGCGGTGCCATCAGGCGCCACCGAAGATCAAATTTCTACATCGAGAAAGACTGCTGACAAAGTTCTTGAACTATTAAACTCTGGGTCTGATTTTACCAAAATTGCTATTGCATCCTCTTCTGGTCCAAAGGCTCTTGAAGGCGGTGACTTGGGTTTTATGAATGTTAACTCTATGCCAACGCTGTTTGCTGAAGCAATACAAAGCAAGAAAAAAGACGCCTTGATTGGTCCGTTGCGCAGTGGTGCGGGTTTTCACGTTTTGAAAATATTAGAATTAAGAGGCGTCGAGACTGTTGAGATCGAAGAAGTCAACGCGCGCCATATTTTAGTGTCTCCATCGATTATTCTTAGCGACCAAAAAGCAGAGAAGATGCTTAAAGAATTCCGTACTAAGCTTATTGAAGGTGAAGAAGATTTTGGAGAGCTGGCAAAAGAATACTCTGAAGATCCGGGCTCAGCTTTGAAGGGCGGAGTATTGGGTTGGAATGACCCTAGTATATATGTACCTGAGTTTAAAGAAGCACTTAGTACACTTAAAGAAGATGAATACAGCCAACCAATTAGAACTGTTCACGGTTGGCATTTGATACAGTTACTTGAGCGTCGAATTGATGATGCGACAGAAAAACGTAAAGAAGATCGCGCGTATCAATTATTATTTAACAGAAAATTCAATGAAGAAACCGATACTTGGTTACGTGAAATGCGCGACGGTGCTTACATTGAATTACTTGATAAAAAAGACCTGTAATGTCAAAAAATCTAAAGATCGCTGTTACACCTGGTGAGCCGGCGGGTATTGGCCCAGACCTCATTATTATGTTATCCCAGCAACACTGGGATGCTCAGTTGGTGGTCTATGCCGACGCGAATATGTTGCAAGAGCGGGCAAAACTGCTTGGTATTAAGTTAGATATTATTCCTTATGAAGAGGATAGTCCTTACCTGCAGCAACCCGGACAATTAATTGTTAAGCATATTCCGGTAAAAGTTCCGGTGATCGCTGGAGAGTTAGACAGCGAGAATGGTCATTATGTTGTTGAGACCCTGCGTCAAGCATGCGATGAGAATATTAGTGGCAAATTCGACGCTGTTGTTACTGGTCCTGTGCACAAAGGAATAATAAATAGAGCA
This sequence comes from Glaciecola sp., assembly GCA_034112105.1. Lineage (GTDB taxonomy): Bacteria > Pseudomonadota > Gammaproteobacteria > Enterobacterales > Alteromonadaceae > Glaciecola. The sequence goes on from JAWUVZ010000077.1 coordinate 17,774, forward strand.
GGTATTTCGTTCAGTGGCCACACAGAATTTTTTGCCAATCAATCTAACTGCAGCGACGTAGTTATGATGCTGGCAACTGAAGGTTTGCGTGTGTGTCTAGCGACAACACATATTCCATTGCAATATGTTTCACAAGCAATCACACCAGAGCGTCTCGACAAAGTGATTCATATTATCCATACCGACATGAAACTAAAATTCGGTATCGAATCACCTACAATCTACGTTTGTGGTCTAAATCCGCATGCGGGAGAAGATGGCCATTTAGGTAAAGAAGAAATATTAGTTATCACCCCTAAATTGAACGAACTGCGCGCACAAGGTATTGACTTAGTAGGCCCGCTGCCTGCAGATACTATTTTCCAACCTAAATATTTAGAGAAGGCTGATGCTGTATTGGCGATGTATCACGATCAAGGTTTACCAGTATTGAAATATAAAGGCTTCGGTGCATCAGTGAATATTACTCTTGGCCTCCCTTTCATCAGAACCTCTGTCGATCACGGCACTGCCGCTGATCTTGCTGGTTCAGGCAAGATCGATTGTGGTAGTTTCAGTATGGCGATAAAAAAAGCCATCAAGTTGGCTGGGAAAAAGACATGAGTCAAAAGCATTTAGGCCACACAGCAAGAAAACGCTTTGGTCAGAACTTTTTGCATGATCAATATGTGATTGACCAAATAGTATCCGCTATCAACCCAAAACCAGGCGAAAACTTGGTAGAGATTGGACCTGGCTTGGGCGCGTTAACTGACCTCGTTGCCGAAGAAGTGGATCATTTGACCGTTGTTGAGCTTGATAGAGACTTAGCAAAAAGGCTACGTGAACATCCATTCTTAGGTAAAAAATTAACTGTTATAGAAGAAGATGCATTGAAATTTGATTTCGCTAGCTTAGTTAAAACAGACGGTGATTTAAGGATTTTTGGTAACCTCCCCTACAATATTTCAACGCCATTAATGTTCCATTTGTTTTCTTTCACTAAAAAAGTCAAGGATATGCACTTCATGTTACAAAATGAAGTGGTAAAGCGTCTATGTGCGACCCACGGTGACAAGCTTTATGGTCGTCTATCGGTCATGGCACAATATTATTGTCAGCCCATTCCTGTTGTCGCTGTTCCACCAAGCGCATTTAAACCTGCCCCAAAAGTAGACTCTGCTTTTGTTAGGCTCATTCCGCATGCGACACCACCAGCTCAAGTTGATAACATCGATCGATTACAACAAGTCGTTACTACTGCATTTAATCAGCGTAGAAAGACTATTCGTAATAGCTTAAAAGAGTTAATGACGCATGAAGAAATAGAAGCATTGGGTATAAAACCCGAATTAAGAGCCGAAGCCTTATCTTTACAGCAGTTTGCTTTGCTAGCAAATCACGTTGAAAAGAAGCGTGTAGAAGCTGGAATAGAAGCATAAAAGGCAGAATAACAGTATGAATAAATCATTAGAGATTAGCACAAAAACGACATTTATTGGCCTTCAAGATACTGGCGACGAAACCCCTATTTACGTTTTCAGCTACACAGTGAGCATTAACAATAATCTGTCTCAACCCGCTCAGCTTAAGAACCGATATTGGTTAATTACTAATGGCGACGGTGAAAAAGTAGAGGTACAAGGTGAAGGTGTTGTGGGCGAACAACCTATTATTCAGCCGAATGAGAGCTTTGAATACACAAGCGCGTCAATGATTAAGACTGAAGTTGGAACGATGGAAGGTTATTACGAATTTGAATTTGCTGACGGGCAACTTCATCGAGAACCGATCCCCGTATTTAATTTATCAAAGCCAAATAGCATCCATTAGTTTTTGCTATGAATAATTATGTCGTTGGCGATATTCAGGGGTGTTACAAAGGATTACGCAAACTGCTTCAGAGTGCTAGGTTTGATCCGAAAAAAGATAAGTTATGGGCCGTGGGAGACCTGATTGCACGTGGCCCGCAGTCACTCGAAACACTTGAATTTTTAAAGGACTTAGGTACACCACATTTCGATACCGTATTAGGTAATCACGACTTACATCTTATTGCGATGGCTCATGGCATAAGCACGCCCAAACCGGTCGATAAATTAGACCCTTTAATTAAACACAAATCATTTAATAACCTCATCGACTGGTTGTGTACTAAAAAATTGGCTTTAACGCCAGCAAAAAATCACTTCATATCACACGCTGGCTTGTATCCGATGTGGTCTACAAAAAGAGCTATTTCACTTTCAGATGAGGTTAGTGAAGCTTTAACAGGTAGTCATAGACTTCAATTTTTGAAGAAAATGTATGATAATTCCCCAGCAATTTGGAACGACAACTTAGAAGGTGCTGACCGTCTTAGGTTTGTCGTAAACGCCTTAACGCGAATGCGTTTTTTAAATGGTGAAGCGCTCGAATTCAAAACTAAATGTCACTCCGATCTCGCACCTGCAGAATTGACACCTTGGTACCTTTGCCCCAATCCTAGTTTGAAGAAAAAAAAAGTTCTTTTATTCGGTCATTGGGCATCTTTAATGGGTGAAACTAATAATGAAAATGTAATTGCACTCGATACCGGGTTTGTATGGGGTAAGAAAATGACACTTTATTGCATTGAAACAAAGCAATTTTTTTCGCAAACAGCTTAAAGAAAAATAGTTGCTTTCCGATACCTTTAAGTAGACATAGTTATAAAACTGCGTACGCGGGTGTTAGGTGAAATCAACTACACTAAATCAGATGTTCAGAAAGTCGTAATTGTTGCCACAAAATAAGATAATTAAGGGTCAAAAAATGAATTTTACAGTAAAAATGCGAGTCATTAGCGGATTTACTATCATCAGTTTTCTGCTCGTGTTGTTAAGTATACTTTCGCTTGTCAGTCTAAATAAGATTGAGAGTGCTACTGAAGAGGTTAGTGAATTAGCGTTGCCGACCGTCGGTGGCAGCAATAGCTTAAAAGCATCGTTCCTTAATATGGGACGCTTGACCTTTGAAGCGTATGTAACGACCAATCAAAGTGAATTAAATGAGAAGCTTGCCGCATTTGAGGCGAGCAAAAGTAGTTTTGAGGAAGAACTGGCTGAGTTACGCGATGTTGTTCAATCTGAAAGTAACTTAAAAAGTGCCCTTAGTGCTGTGGAAGTTGTTTATGACAGCTACTCTGCAAATGCAATCAAGGTCTACAATAATCACCTTTTAAAACAAGATCTCAACGATAGTGTGAAATCTAAATACGCTACTATTGAGGAAAGTGCTGATGACGCGACATCTTTACTCTTAGACTTTGCCGATTTAGATATGGTCGTTGACTCCACTTTACTCTCCAAAGTAGCGGTTGAAGGGGTAGCACTAGAATCAAATTTACTGTCCATTCTATCCTCTGTTGCTGAGTATGTTTCTAGCGAAACATTACAGCGAGCTGAAATTCGTGGGCAAGGAGTGCTTGTCATGATGACTCAAGCTGAGGAGCGTTTTGCTAGCATGCGAGATACAGCCGATGGAAAGGATGATACTGGTACGTTGGATGATGTAAGTGATTTAATAGAAACAATTAAAGAAACCATTTTAGGGTCCAGTGGCATTCTAACTAATCAAGTAAGTATGCTAGAAAGAGCAATTGACTCAGAAAGATTTTTAATCGCATCGGATGAAGATATTTCTCGAGGACTCAATTCATTAGAAAATTTACTAAAACTGGCGAATAATAAAGCTTCATCAGTAAAGCAGGGCGTAAGTGACCAAGTTGGATCGAGCATTCAGTGGGTTATTATTATGGTATTGGTATCTCTTGGTATTGCTGCGTTTACCGCTTACAAAAGCGTAACGGCCATTACAAAACCGTTAGCTAGAGTCAATGAGTTGCTCAGAATAGCCTCTTCTGGTGACCTCACACATCGCTTAGATGATTCTTCAACAGACGAGTTCGGAGTACTTTCAAAAAACTGCAACTCTCTCATTCAAAATCTTAAGACATTGATTGAAGGGATTCATGGCAGAGCTGAGCAACTTGCAGCAGCGTCAGGTGAAACATCTTCAGTAACCGAGCAAACAACAAGATCCATACAGGAGCAGAAATCTCAAATATCACAAGTTGCTGCGGCAACAACTGAAATGCATAGTACGTCTCAATTAGTATTGCAAAACGCTGACGATACTCTTAAAGAAATTGGCCACGCCGATGAAGAAGCTGAAAAAGTGAAGCAAATTTCAATGGAAAATAAGCGCTCAATTGAAGTGCTTGCTCATGATGTGCAAGAAGCAGCTAACGTTATCAATAAACTTCATGAAGACAGTGCCTCAATTGGCGGTATTCTTGACGTTATTCGCGGTGTGGCAGACCAGACTAACCTACTCGCGTTAAACGCTGCTATCGAAGCCGCCAGAGCTGGTGAGCAGGGCCGCGGATTTGCAGTAGTTGCGGATGAAGTTCGTACCTTAGCAAGTCGGACTCAAAAATCGACTCAAGAAATTAATTCAATGATAGAAGTATTGCAGGCTGGAGCTGAAAAAGCGGTAACAGTTATGACCCAAGGTAAACAGCAAGCCGAGATTTGTGTAGCGCAAACTGAAAAAGCGGCGCAAGCGCTAGATTTGATAACAGACGCTGTGCACAAAGCGCATGAAGTTAGCACTCGAATTGAACAAGCCGCGCGCGAGCAGAATCAGGTCTCCGCTGAAATTAGCGAGAAACTTGAGACCATCGTTGGTATTGCCGAAGAAACAACCTTAGGTGCTCAACAGACAACGATGTCAAGCGCTGAAGTTGCTAGACTAGCCGACGAACTGCAAGAATCTATTGGCACATTTAAAGTCTAAAGCTTCTGCTTTTCAAAGGCACACAAACTAAACATAGCTACAATATTTAAGTTTGAGTAAAAGAAATTGAGCGTAGAAACAGGAAAAAGCGATTTCGGATTAATTCGAAATCGCTTTTTAATATGTTAATGCTTATCCTTTATAGCTAATCTAGCTACTCAAATAACGCTTTGTGCAATACCTTAACGACTTCTTCACTGTCTGTATTACTAACGACAAACGACAAGTTATGTGGGTTTGCACCGAAACATATCATGCGCAAGTTGAAGTCTGTTACAGCCTCAAATATCTTACTCGAGACACCTGTAGAACTGTGCATATTATTACCCACAACAGTCACTACATCATACCCTTGCTCAACCGTTACATCACAAATTGTGCTTAATTCCGAAAGCGTTTCTTTGTTCATTTTTTCAGAAACAGAATTAGGTGGATTATCGAGCGTAAACGATACTGAGATCTCAGAAGTCGTTACCAAATCCACTGACAAATTATATTTTGCAATAATTGTAAAAACACTCTGTAGGAAACCCTGAGCATACATCATTTTGGGAGTCTTTACGGTAACCATAACTTGGTCTTTACGCCTGGTTATGGCTCTATATGAAGGTTCATGCTTACAGTCTCTGACAATCCAAGTGCCTCCCTTATCTGGTTCGCGGCTAGAGCCTACAAACACCTTTATATCTTGCCTAAGCGCTGGTTCCATTGTTGCTGGATGTAGCACTTTGGCACCAAAAGTTGCCATTTCTGCGGCTTCTTCAAAACTCAGTTCGGATAAAGGACGTGCTTTGTCGGTTATGCGCGGGTCAGTTGTATAGACGCCAATTACATCAGTCCATATTTCGCAGGTTTCTGCATCAATTGCCTCGGCTAACAAAGCTGCTGTAAAATCAGAACCGCCGCGGCCAAGCGTAGTTGTTCTGCCCTGCTCATCAGCACCAACGAAACCTTGAGTGACAATCACGGAAGTATATAATTCGGGGATTAACAATGACTGTGCAAGTTGTTTTATAACGTCAATATGGGGTGCGGCCTGACCAAACATTGAGTCAGTGCGCATAACTTTTCTAACATCAAAATTGCTCGCTGAAACAGCAAACTCCCTAAGTACCGCAGCAAACAATAACGAAGACATGCGTTCGCCCATCGACAACAGCGCATCTTTTAAATCGTCTCTGAAATTGATTTCTTCATGTTTTGCTAAATCGGTTAGTTCAACTAACAATGCATTAAGCTTGTCACTAACCTCTTCTGGTTTTTTTAACTTAGCGACAATAGCGAGCTCAACTACTTTGATGCTCTCTACAATTTCTTTAATTTGTTGACGAGTCAAAGCTGTATTAGCTAGCGCCACTAAATGATTGGTCACACCAGCAGCAGCGCTAACTACCACAATTCTAGTATTGCTGTTGTTTGCAATTATTTTTGCACAATTACCCATAGCCTCATAGGTGGCTACGCTAGTTCCGCCAAATTTGGCAACATTCAACGCTGAATTCATTTACTTTTATTTTCCTTTTAATTAATCCAAAGAAACATGTTATGCACAACTGCTCGGCGTAGCGAATACAGACTACTTAAATGAAGGATGCTTAACACGGCCTTCTATAGATATTTTATCACCCACTTTGACCCCCTTTTTGGCAAACCATCCCTGATTCATTTCCAAAGCATAAAGTACCTGCTTGGATGATTTTACCGAAGTAAGGTCGTGGGGTTTTAATTGCTTAATATCTACTATCTGACCATCTACTGTAATATAAGCTAAATCTAAGGCAACGAAGGTGTTCTTCATCCATATACTTGCTATACGCTCGTCATCAAACTGAAAAAGCATGCCGCAGTCTTCACACAAACTTTTACGATACATTAGTCCAAGCGCTCTTTCTTCAAAAGAGTCGGCAAACTCAACTTGAAGAGATATGTTAGCAAACTCGATATTTATATGACCGTCATTCGCTAGTAAGGCTAGCTCTTCTTGAGTTAGTTCATCACTAGCATCCATTATTACTTGGTTTGCATCAGCCTTAAGATGCTTGGCTAAATCGGTTGTATTGCCTTTTTGTGCTAAAGCTTGTACTGACAATAGCGAGGTAAATATAATGGCAACTAAGCCAATGGCACCGCTGTATAAGTATTCTTTCACGACGCAATCCTTGTTGTGGTTGTTATCAACGTATCTTGTTTTAATTACGTTGTTTGATCATTGTCCATTGAGTACCACTTAGTATATATGTAAGTCAAATGTCTGTTGATGACTTTTTTATTCTTTACAGAAAAATTTAGCACTACGCTACAAAATAAATAAAAAAAACGCCGAGCCCCTTATGCAGAGCCTCAGCGTTTTTAGTAGTTATCATATACGCGTAAACGTTGCGTAAACAGCCGTTTACCTTATTAACATTGAATCGAAATTAAGCGATGTTCAACGCAGGAATGATGTTTGCTTTGGCTGCTTCAGCAGCTTTGCTAAACTTAGGCATGCGATCAAAGTTCAAGTAGCGAAACACTTCACCGCTCATTGATTCAATTTTGCTCGCGTATTCCATATATTCATCAGCGGTTGGTATACGACCGACAATAGCGCCAACAGCAGCCATTTCAGCTGAACATAAGTAGACATTTGCGCCATCACCTAAACGGTTAGGGAAGTTACGCGTTGATGTAGATAACACTGTAGCGCCTGCAAGTACTCGTGCTTGATTACCCATACATAATGAACAACCCGACATTTCCATTCTTACACCAGCTTTACCATAAATACTGAAGTAACCTTCTTCCATTAACTGAGCTTCATCCATTTTCGTTGGTGGAGACATCCACAAACGTGTTGGCAATGTGCCTTTGAATTGTTCAAGAAGTTTACCCGCGGCTCTGAAGTGACCAATATTCGTCATACAGGAGCCAATGAAAACTTCATCAACCTTGTCACCAGCAACTTCAGATAATGTTCTAGCATCATCCGGATCATTTGGACAACACAAAATTGGCTCGTTAATTTCAGCTAAATCAATTTCAAGTACTTCTACGTATTCTGCATCAGCATCAGCTTGCATTAATGTCGGCTTAGCTAACCATTCTTCCATTTTGCGCGCACGACGCTCTAATGTTCTTGGGTCGCCATAGCCTTCGTTTATCATCCAGCGAAGCATAGTGATGTTTGAAGTCAAGTACTCGGCAATTGACTCTTCGGACAATTTGATTGTACAACCTGCAGCAGAGCGCTCTGCAGAGGCGTCTGACAATTCGAATGCTTGCTCAACCGTTAAGTTATTTAAACCTTCAATTTCGAGTATACGACCAGAAAATGCATTGACTTTACCTTTCTTAGCAACAGTCAGTAAACCGTTCTTAATGGCGTATAAGGGAATAGCGTGAACTAAATCACGAAGCGTGATGCCTGGTTTCATTTCACCTTTAAAGCGAACCAATATTGATTCAGGCATATCCAAAGGCATAACACCGGTGGCGGCTGCAAATGCAACTAAGCCCGAACCAGCAGGGAATGAGATCCCCATTGGGAAACGCGTATGTGAGTCACCACCAGTACCAACTGTATCTGGCAATAACATGCGGTTTAACCAAGAATGGATAATACCATCACCCGGGCGTAACGACACACAACCACGAGTCATAATAAAATCAGGTAATGTATGCTGAGTATCAATATCTACAGGCTTTGGATAAGCAGCAGTGTGACAAAATGACTGCATTGTTAGGTCGGCAGTAAAGCCTAAACATGCTAAGTCTTTAAGCTCATCACGCGTCATAGGACCCGTTGTATCTTGCGAGCCCACGGTCGTCATTTTAGGTTCACAGTAAGTACCTGGACGAATACCTTCTACACCACATGCTTTACCAACCATTTTTTGGGCCAACGTAAAGCCTTTGGTCGATGCAGCTGGAACTAGAGGCTTACGGAACATATCGTTTGGTTCTAAACCTAACGCTTCACGAGCTTTATCAGTTAAGCCACGACCGATGATAAGGTTAATGCGGCCACCAGCGCGCACTTCATCAAGTAATACGTCTGACTTGTATTCAAAAGTCGAAAGTAGTTCGCCTGTATCAGCGTTTTTAACTTCACCAGCGAATGGATAGATGTCAATCACATCGCCCATGTTTAATTTGTCGACGTTCGCTTCAAATACTAATGCGCCAGCATCTTCCATGGTGTTATAGAAAATTGGAGCGACTTGGCCGCCGATACAAACACAACCACCGCGTTTATTTGGCACACCCGGCAGGTCATCACCAAAGAACCACAATACTGAATTAGTGGCCGATTTGCGCGAAGACCCTGTTCCTACGACATCGCCAACGAAAGCAACCGGATGGCCCTTCGCTTTAATTTGTTCAATTTGAGCAAGTGGACCTAATTCACCATGAACTTCGGGTGTTAAGCCATCACGTGTCATTTTATACATTGCACGAGCATGTAGAGGAATGTCAGGACGAGACCAAGCATCAGGTGCTGGTGATAAATCATCAGTATTAGTTTCACCCGTCACTTTGAAAACAGACATTGTGATTTTCTCAGCTAAATCATCGCGCGAAGTAAACCACTCGCCTTCAGCCCAAGAATGCATAATATCAGTCGCAAATGCATTGCCAGCTTTATGCTTCTCATCAACATCATGAAAAGCATCAAACATCAATAAGGTATGCTTTAGCTCTTCTGCAGCAAGTTCAGCTAAATCATTGTTGTCTAGCAAACTAACTAAGGTTTCGATGTTATAACCACCGTGCATATTACCGAGTAACTGCACAGCAGCATCAGCACTAACTAAGTCGCAAGACTCTTCGCCTTTAGCAATAGCGCTTAAAAATACAGCTTTGACATAAGCGGCTTCATCAACGCCAGGAGGCACGCGTTCTGAAATTAATTCTAATAGAAATGCTTCTTCGCCCGCTGGCGGGTTCTTCAATAGTTCAACTAGGCCAGCAACTTGCTCTGGATTCAATGGCTTTGGTGGAATGCCTTCAGCGGCACGTTCTTCTACGTGTTTACGATAATCTTCTAACACTATTTAACCCTCTTTTTTATGCTGGTTTTTGTTCATATCAGTTGTTCATATAAATAGAACTAACCTGCAGGAATAAGCTTGATTTCAAAATTGTACACACATTGTAACGCTTAACGTTAAGAATATGAATGGCAAAAGCTTTTTGTCGAATTATAGCCGATATTCATCAAACTAATTGTTGGAATAATGTTAACAGATTTAATTTATGTTTAGCCTATTTCGTAGTTAACTTAAAAATCTTGGTATGATCGCCATCAGTTAATAATAAGATATTTCCATCGCTGTCTTGTTCTATATCTCGGAGTCTATGTTCAAAATTTGGCAGTAATATACGCTCATTCGAAACCTTGTCTCCATTTAACAGTAACGCTCTAAGCTGTTTGAACTTGAGTGAAGTCACGATTAAATGTTGAGATAAAGACGGAAATTTATCAGACCCATATAAAATCATGCCTGAGGGAGCAATCGAGGGCGTCCAATCAAAATCAGGTTGTTGCATCCCGGGGTACTCGGTAAACGGGGTGATCACAGCCCCCGAATAATCTTGACCGTTAGTAATAATTGGCCAACCATAATTATTACCTTTCTTAATAATATTAATCTCATCGCCACCCGCTGGGCCGTGCTCGTGCGAAATAATCAAACCTGAATCGCCTACCAATAATGCTTGTGGGTTGCGATGCCCCAGACTATATACGTAACTGGCATTGCTGTTAGGCATCTCTTTCTCGAAGAAAGGATTATCACTCAAGGCTTTGCCTATATCGCTTACTCTTATTATTTTACCTAAGTGCGAGGACTTTACCTGCGCCTGCTCACGAAAATCGAAGCCGTCGCCAGTACTTATAAGTAGGCTATTATCTGCTAAAAATACGAGACGACCACCATAATGCACTGGCGTGTTTTTGTCTGTATTGACACTAAAAATGTCTTCGACTGTTTTAATTTCGTTACCCGAATTAGGCATTTTGAATCTAACTACTTTCAATCGATTTGAGTCACTGGTTCCTGCACTGTAGCTTAAATATATCCACGAATTTGTGTCAAAATCTGGATGAAAAGCTAAATCGAGGAATCCTCCCTGACTATCTACAATTAAATCGGTTATAGGAGTCGTAAAAGTTTCCTTGTTCCACTGTTGGTCATATACAATGACGCTTCCGTCTCTGTCCGTTACAAATATTTCATTACTTGGAGAAAGGTTAATTGACCACGATTTAGGTAATCCATCGACGAGTAATTCCACATCAAAATTAGTATCCACGAGAACTGGGCTAGTCTGGGCACATGCTACTTGCCAATTAAACGCTACTAGCACTAAAGATGAAGCAATCAATCTAGCAATGAACATGGGGAACTTGTTTAACATCATTATCCTTTTTTAAAAAGCCATTGACCGTGAATCATTTTTTTCTTGCCGCAAGTATAATAAAACGAGAACATAATAATCACAACGTAAGAAAAAAACATATATAGTATCGTTAAGTAAAATAGAGAATGAAAACATTGGAAAGCCAAATTAACAATCATCAAAGAACTAAATTAGTGCGTTTTAGCTTATTTCTTTTTCAACTGTTGGTTACTACTATGATTACTTTTTTAATTGCGAGTGCCTTGCACACTCAATCAGTGCTAGCTGGGTTAATATCTGTCGGCGCTGAAATTCCTTTGAGTGTCCGCATAAAAACGGTTTTTGTTGATTTTGTGGGATTGCTACCCACTTATGGTGTCATCGTACTAGTAGGCATGCTAATTGCCATGTCGGTCGCTGTATTGATAGCAAACACATTGCTAGTAAAGCCTTTACAAAATACGATTAATGAGCCGCAGAAGTCACAAATTTGGTTGTATGCCCTAGCTGGGGCTGTCGCAATGTTTACCATACTCGCTGCAATGCATCCAATATTAGATGTGAGCATAATTGCTGGTGCCAGAGGACTTTCAGGTTTACTTACACAGAGCATAGCAGGAGCAATTGGTGGCGCCGTTTTCGGATTAATTAGAAGTAGAACAAAAACACGTAAACAAAGCTGAAAGTTAAAGCAGCTAATTTTGATTGAAAGTCAGTTTGGGCAAACTAAAGTAGAACTGTAATATTTAGTCACTTTTTCAAACTGCTTTGGGTTATGCCATTCTTTGCGAATTTTACAAATATACGGGTAATAAGTATTAACAAATCCTTCGGCATCAATATCAAAAAATTGCTTAGCAACTTCTTCATCACATAAATCCATTTCACGACATAAAAGTATTTGTTCATAGAAAGTAAAAATTTGATCTAATGCACCACTTAATTTATCTTCATTAATCAGTGTTAGCACTTCACTATTATAAATTACGGGTAAATCGTCAGGGTTAATCTCAGTATCTTGCAATATCCTATTAAGTCGAGATGTGCGCTCAGTTATTGATTCGGTGAGTGTCAGTCTAGCTGCGACTAACATATTATTGCTATGATAACGCTCAACAAAAGCCATTGACCGTTCGACTCTAACCGCAGACTTATGTTCCAAATATTGATAAATACCAAATAAACCACCGATAACTACTGCCGTTGCTGCCACCCAAGTACCGACAACTTCTGCGAATTGTAATTTTAGTCCTTGGTCAGTCATTTTTTACAAACAGGTAAGTTTTTATTAACAAGACACGGATTGTATCCACGCTCATCACCATTCACTACTTCTGCAGGGCACCTTTCAGTATCATTTTCTGTACACTCAGGTTGCTTTTCTTCAACGGAGGAGGTGCTGCCGCAGCCAACTAAAGACATCACGATTATGTTGATCAAAACAAACGTTCGAAGCACTCTATTTTGTGATAAATATTCCATAAGTATCCTTAATCCTTTTCTTTTATAAATAGCACTATACTTGAATTTATGCATAATTGGGTAAATTATGGACTTTTTTAATTTTATGGATGAACATGCAACCTAGAACATTTTTAGCTACTTTATGCCTTTCATTTCTTTCAATCTTGCAACCAACATATGCCGATAATGAGTTTGACAATTTGCGAATAATCACTGGGTTTTCTATGGGCTATAGTGAATTTTCCTTTCCTGAAAAGCTTGACCACAATATTTCTTTTCCCAGTGCCAATATTCCTGTTGGTATCACATTCGATAATTGGCAAATTTCATTGAACCTTAGCACAACTCTTTCAAAGGCGGATATTGCGGAAGAAGAAGATGTGGGTCAGGCGTCACGAGATGATATCGATTTTACTGTGGGTTACAGAATAAATTCAAATTGGTCAATCTTCACTGGATATAAATATGGTAAAACCAAGATGCAGTTCTCTCCACGAGACTTTGATGAAAAAGAAAACGAAGGAACAGATCTGGAGCTCGAATTTACTAATGAAAGTTACTCGCAAAAGGGCCCTTTTGTTGGCGCTAGTTATAGTTGGCAGTTTGAAAAAGCCGGACGTTTAAGCATATCGCTCGCATATGCATATCTTGAGGCCATTGATAACTTTGCAGCCAACACTGATGACGAAGAAGAGGAAGAGGAATCGGTTGAATTCGACGATTTATCTGGCCAAGTAAAAGGGGATACCAAAGGATTTAGTTATGGCTTAAATTGGACGATGCCGTTGTCTAGTAATTTATTATTTCAAACACGTTTTAAGGTCAATAAATATCAGCAGGATATTGTTCTTGGTGCCGAGCGATTTGAAGATATTGACGAAACATTCACATCTTTGCATGTTGGTCTCGCTTATGTTTTCTGACTATATGACTAAATCACTAAAATACAATTAAATCGGGAATATCTCTATTTTTAGGTGGACTAAAAAAGACATCACTAAGCAAAGACGAATGTTCCCAAGGAATTTGCTTATTGCGAGTTTCTTTTGCGACACCTGTTCTTACTTTCTTAAATACTTCTTCGACCCGTATCTGTTTATCAATATGGCGTAATAAATGTTTGGTATATACGCCATTCTTACCGCTTCCATCAGACGCAACGCCACCGGGCTCAGTCGCAAATGCAATAAGCGTATTTGAAGGTGCCTTAATAGGCGCTAAGCCACTCGATATGATTCCATTGATTGCGAGCAAGCCGTTTTCAAAAGGATTGTTGCGGCAAGCATCTAAGATGATGATGTTTTGTAGATTTTTCGTGTTGCTAATTTCGGTAAAAAAATTACCAATTTCATACAAACCCGAAATAAATTGTTGTTGGTTTTCAAACGCCAGACCCAAAGGCACAATGTAGTTTTGATGATTAACCTGAATGGCATGTCCAGCATAATAAATTATAGCGAGCTTGTTTTTATACTGGTGTCGTTTAACTTCGGAGTAAAATTGCCGAACTCCATTCGACAATTCAGCCAATTCGTTGTCAGCAAGTAAACTCACTCGAAAGCCCAAGTCAGTTAAACTATCTGCGATGTCCTTGGCGTCGTTACCTGAGTTTTTTAATGGTGCATTCACGTAACTTGTATTACCTATTACTAGCGCAAATCGCTGCATCTTTTGATCTGAAGCAACGCTTGTAAGTGACATTACACAAAGATACACAAAAAATAAAAGTCTTAGCATTTACTATTAATCTCCATAAAACGTTCTTAAAAATAACAAAGAATACATGTCTAGTCTATTCAACAAACTCAAAGCGGCACTAGCTAGTGAAAACTGCTGAGTACGTTAACTACCTTTTTGATACACCTGCTTAAGTCGCTGCTTAAAAATTTTGCCACTGTCTTCTCTAGGCAATTGCGTGTGTAAATCCAGTTTTTGAGGAAATTTGAATTTCGCTAATTTAGCGTCCAAAAATGCATGCACTTGTTCTAAACTAAGGCTTGTCGAATACTTGCATACCAAAGCCGCAACAAGCATCTCTCCAAATTCGGTATGGGGCGCACCAAATACAGCACAGTCTGCTATTTCAGACATTTTAATGAGCTGAGCTTCAATTTCTGTAGGGAGTATATTCACGCCACCCGAAATTACCATGTCTTTTTGGCGGTCATTAATGAATAGATAGCCGTTTTCGTCAACATAGCCAATATCACCCACTGTTGTGTGGCTGCCAAGATGAATTTCATTAAAGTCCCCTTCGGCATTGGTGTAACGAAAAGCACCAAACTGGGGTAAATCAATATAGATAAGACCTGACTCTCCTATTTTACATTCTTGCTTGTCTTGGTCGAGTATTTTTATAGAACCGCCGGGCAAGACTTTTCCAACAGAGCCCGGTTTACTCAATGCCTCTACTGATGAAATTAAGGTCATAAAGCCAATTTCGCTCGCACCATAAAACTCATAAAATATCGGCCCAAACCACGCTATCATGGCTTTATTTACCTCTGCAGAGCATTGTGAACCCGTTGAAATAGCGAATTTAAGCGAAGACGTGTCGTATTGCTCTCGCACAGACAAAGGTAGTTTTAGCAGCCTTATCATCATGGTAGGTACAATATAAATATGGCTAATAGCAAAGTTTTGAATATCTCTTAAAAAGTACTCAGTCTCAAACTTAGGCGAAATGCATACCTCTAAATGCCAGTGGCTCGGTGACAATAGGAGACACTAATTGATAAAGCATCGCAAAGTTTTTGGCCGCTAGCATAGAGTCTGTTAATTCGGGCTCAAGTTTATAGAGGTCTTGTATGCACGCAGGTGTCGATCAGTGAAAATGCGGAATAGTCAAAGTACACAAAGACAGTGAATTAGCTAGCACAGCTATGGAATATGAGAAGTTGCCAGCGGAAGTCAGTTTTAAAACATCAGGTTAGTTTTTAGAAACCAGTACGATAAACTGCTAAGAAAAATATCCGCACCTGCATACTCATGTTTAAATTTACTAAAAGTGTCTACAAATCTCAGGCTTTATCACAACTCAAACAGAAAAGAATCTCGGCGAAACACATAGTAGGAAACTAAGTGGGCGTTTTTGCAAAACCTCATGTCACCCGACTTTATACACAGTGTTTTGTGAGAAGCGTTTATGCCTAGTTCAACCAATGTGTTGCCTCGAACGATGGAGCTCACAGCCAATTTGAGACCGTCACCCGATTATCGTGCAACGTTGACAGATGCCACTACGCAGTATTTCGGCTTTGGATTTTCTCAGTTTCAATTTCAGACATTAATACACTCGCACATCAATAAATGGTTATAATGTAAATTGATTGTTAATTTTATCTGATTAAGACTATCTTCAGCTAAGCGCATTAATGGTATGACTGTGTCCCTATAACATCGAATTTCTATGTTGTCAGATGCGCGTTAACGACCACTTAAATTTATTTTCTTATTTGATTTAAAAACTCACTTTACAGATTAAGGATGTGACATGACTGAGCACTTAGTAATACCGGCTCATATTAGTTCTCTTGCCGACTATATTGAAGAAACCTTTAAGCGGTATAATAGTAAACCAGCATATAATGCACTGGGTCAAACAATGAGTTTTGCTGAAATGGAGGTGCTATCAGCTCAGTTTGGCGCTTGGCTGTTGGCCAAAGGAAACTTAGTGCCTGGTGACAGAATTGCGATTCAATTACCTAATTTATTGCAAAATCCAATTGCTGTTTATGGCGCTCTTCGAGCAGGCTTAGTGATTGTCAATACCAACCCACTTTACACACCAACTGAAATGGCACATCAATTCAGCGATTCAGGAGCAAAGGCGTTAGTTATACTCGAAGATTTTGTCCCTAAATATGAAGAGATCAAAAATCAAACACAAATACAAACCGTGATCGTGACGGCAGCAAATCAGATGCTAAGCCAACAAAAATCAACTTCCGGTTATCCTTGTTTTATTCAAGTCTTTGAAGAAGCACAAGATCTTCTCCTACCAGTTCGTCCACAGATTTCCCTCGATGATGGCTGCATTTTACAATATACAGGCGGTACTACTGGCGTATCTAAAGGAGCCGAGCTTACCCATAGGAACGTACTTGCCAACAGTATTCAAACCCTTGAACGCTTGGATAAAGGGTTTAAAGATGGTGATGAGATTATTATTTGTCCGCTTCCTCTCTACCATATCTATGCCTTTACCGTGTGCATGATGACGCTTTTCGCAAAGGGAGCAATGTGTATTCTCATCCCCAACCCAAGAGATATGGACGCATTCGTACAACAGATTAAACCCTATAAATTCAGTGCTTTCGCGGGCTTGAATACACTGTTTATGGGCCTGTGCGCTCACCCCGAATTTCCATCACTGGACTTCAGTAAGTTAACGCTCACCATGTCTGGAGGAACAGCTTTGACAAGTTCAGCTGCCGAACTTTGGAAAAAAACTACTGGTTGTACTGTTACTGAGGGGTATGGATTGTCTGAGACCGCACCTGTGTTAGCTTTTAACGAACCAGGCAATGAAAAAATTGGCACCGTCGGACCTCCTGTTCCGTTTACAGACATCCAAATGTTGGACGAAAACGATAAACCAGTTGCAGATGGAAAAGAAGGCCAAATAGCAGCTAAGGGTCCGCAAGTAATGAAGGGCTACTGGCAACGTCCAGACGAGACAGCTAAGGTAATGACAGCAAATGGTTACTTCAAAACTGGGGATGTTGGCATAAAGCTTCCTGATGGTTGTATTAAAATTGTCGACCGCTTAAAAGATATGATTATCGTATCAGGCTTCAATGTGTATCCAAACGAAATTGAAGACGCCCTTACCAAACATCCTGACGTGCTTGAAGCTGCCGTTGTTGGTAAGCCCGATGATAGGACTGGCGAACGAGTATGCGCATATGTGACGTGCAAAGGCGACCTTGATAAAGAGAATGTTCTGAATCATTGTCGAGTTCTATTAACTGGTTATAAAATCCCAAAAGAATTACATGTGATTGATGAGTTACCTAAGTCGACAGTTGGCAAAATATTACGTCGAGAATTACGTTAAACGCCTCAATAATATAAAATAATCACGCTTGTTGATGACTCTGCGCATTCTAATGTAAGTCAGAGTCATCACTCTTATTCCCCTTTAAAAATTTAAAGCCTTTAAACGTAATTCTTACAAATACCAAATTAAAGCGCGTATGATCATTGTAATATTTTTTACTGAGACTATCTGTGTTAGAGACAACAACCATTATCGATTTTGCATTTTCTGTCATTGGTCCTGTCATTTTATTAATCGCATTCGGATATGGCCTCTACAGAAGTGGTTTAATGACCGATGATTTTGTTGAGCGTGCGAGTCGACTAATTTTTAATTTCGCGCTGCCAGCCCTATTATTTACCACCATCAGTAAAAGTAATGTCGATGCAATGTCGCAACTCAATATATTATTAATTGGAGTGACAGGCACTGTATTAATCTGTGCTATTTTAATGCTTGTCAGTCCATTCTTAGTTGCTCAGCGCAGTGATCGAGGGGTTGTTATTCAAGGTGCGTTTCGCTCAAACATGGGTATTATCGGATTAGCTTATTGTTCGAATGCTTATGGCGATGCAGGTCTGGCATTGGGCTCTATTTACTTAGGTGCTCTCACAATTACTTATAATATAATTAGTGTTGGTATCTTAAATTTCTATTTAGACAGCAAAACATCCTTCGTTAAAGTCGTCAAAGGCGTTATTAGTAACCCCATTATTTTATCTATCCTGGCTGCGCTTTTAGTTTCGAGCTTTAATGTTAATATTCCTAATATATTACTCAATAGCGCCGGTTACTTTGCGCAACTAACGTTACCATTAGCACTGCTATGCACAGGCGCTGCACTGCGTTTTTCTAGCTTTAGGAATGATGCAAAAGCGGCTGCGTTAAGCATATTCGTAAAATGTTTAGTGTACCCAAGCGTTATTGTCTTTGCTGCAATCTATTTCGATATAAGAGGAATGAAACTTGGTATTGTTTATCTTATGTCAATTGCCCCAACCGCGGCAGCGAGCTACATCATGGTGCGTAAGATTGGGGGAAATCATCAATTGGCAGCTCATATCATTGCAATTAGTACAATATTATCGGTTCCAGTTACGATTGTCGGCTATACTTTGCTCACTGTTTATTTGTAACATTGTCTTTATACTAATATTGAAAGGATTGATGCATGAATAAAAGCCAAGATATTAGCAAGCATCATTTTCAATTGACTAAAAAGAATGTGTTAATTGTTGTTGCCATATTTATTGTTTGCACCGGTCTGCCGATGCTAATTCTACTCAACCTATAATGCTAACTATTGTGTTGAGCTTACATCCTCATTTACGATAAAGCTAAGGCGACAGCTGCCTGAGCATGAAGCTCGGTTGTATTAAATAAGGGAGCCTGCGGAAAATCTTCTGGCTTCAATAACAAAAATATTTCAGTACAACCTAGTATGATCCCTTGCGCGCCCTTTGCTAACAGATTTTCACACACTTTTATATACACTTGCTTCGACGATGCTGTTATCTTTCTTCGAACAAGTTCGTCAAAGATGATTTTATCTACGCTGACTTGATCCGCTTCATTAGGCGAAATCACATCAATATTAAAATGTTGTTTAAAACGATCTTTAATATAGTCAGCTTCCATAACGGGCTTTGTTCCTAATATACCGACTTTACTGAGCCCCGCATCCCTTATTGCTTGTCCGGTAGGGTCACTAATATGAATAAACGGAATATCGACTACGCTATCAATATTGTCAAGAACGCAATGCATCGTATTGCTCACACATATCAACATGTCCGCGCCTCCAAGTTCCGCACCTTTCGCTTTTGCTTCAATATACAACCGAGCTTCAGCCCATAGTCCGTTCCTTACATAATGCTCAATATTGCCAAAATTTACCCCTTGGATGAGTGTTTCTGCAATTTCCCAACCGCCTAAGCGCTGGTTAACAAGTTCATTGATCATTTGATAGTATTCAGACGTTGCTTGATTGCTCATACCGCCAAGAATGCCAATTGTCTTCATTTTGGTTGGTCGAGTCATAATAATTCCTTTAGATACTCTGATTACTATTAAAGAGTGTAACCTACACCTAAAATAAACCGTGAGTTTTGGTCAAACAGATCGAAACGCGCAAATCCTTTCCAGCTTTTTGAATTAAAAAGCGCAGTCTCCGACTCTATCGACAAGCCATGCCCCGTTGTAATGAAATCTTCAGTAAGCTCAGCTCGGGCTCCAAAGTTGTCACTCACATAAGAATAGTAAGCGTAATAATCCACATCCTTATCTAGCAATCTCAGGCTATGCTCAATGCCAATGACTACTTTAGTTTTTGAGGTCGAAACTCGACTAATAAACTCAAGCGAATAGACAGGAGAATGTTCTAAAAACAGGCGATACTCAGCTCTTACAAAATTGGCATCAGTCATTCGCTCCAAACTAATTTCGTAGCTGGAAATATCATTTATATAAGACGACATTTCCATTTCAACATAATTTAGATTTTCAAATGCGTCAAGCGCAGTTCTAGCGTTATTATCTTCTAACTCACCAAGAACAATTTCAAACTTTGTTTTAGAAGAATAACCATAAACATGCCTAACTCCTTTAATCCAGCCATCTTTTGCAAGACCACTTGAGGAAACACGACCTTTATAAGTTGGAATGGCACCAATTTCTGTCTTGGTGCCCAATACTCCGGTATGTTTTAAATATATATGACGAAGGTGAAAGTAATCAGAAACCTGATTATCAAAGGTGTTGTAGCTAGATGAAAATTGATCCCCTGTTACTCCGAAGGCGTTAACACTCCAGTTCACGTTAGGAATATTGAACGCTGAATAAGCTCTAACGCGATATTGAAAACGAGAGTCACGATTAGAACGGTCATCAAAACGAAGTTGAGTCTGTACCTTGTATTCAAAAGTATTATCAGCACTTAAAACCGAGTGTATGGGAATAATTAGTAAGAATACAATTAGTGTAAAACGCGAAGTTGTCATTTCTTCCCTGTAAAAGATGCAGAATATAAGCACAAAGTAATGGCGTAAATATAGCGATGTCCAAAAGTTTAAACAAGAAAGACTTGATATTATCGCCCTCGCCTTAGAAATGCAGATTTCACATTACTAAGACGACACTTATTTCTTAAGTTAGCACCTTTATTTGACATATCTGAATTTCGCTGGTCATCAGCGGGCATTCTCGAATACTAAGACTCCCAGATAATTTTTTCAGCAAGTGGTTCAGTTAAATAGTGCTTAAAATTTGCTTCAATTTCCTTGCGTTTAATCTTTAAGGTGGGTGTCAAAAGGTTATTTTCAATGGTCCAATTAGCTTTCAGTATGATTAAATGATCTAGTGTCTGATGGCTTTCAAGCTTTGAGTTTGTCTCATTTAAGGTCGTTAATAAAGACTGCGTAATAAAAGAATTTGACTGTTTATTTTGTGAGTGTATCACGACTAAAGCAATAGGCTGCTTTCTGCCTTGGCCAAAGACACAAACTTGTTCTATTTCCAGATTACGTCCTAGCAAACTTTCGATTGGCACAGGCGCAACATATTTTCCTTTTGCTGTTTTAAATTGTTCTTTTATACGGCCAATGACTTTAAAGTCTCCATCAAGAGTTTCTTCTCCTACATCTCCAGTTCGAAACCACCCACCGATAAAACTCGCGTTAGTTGCTTCATCATTTTTGTAATATTTTTTAAAAACAGCGGCCCCACGAATTAATATTTCTTGCGAGTCACCAATTTTCATTTCTACGCAGGCAATTGGCTTTCCAATACTTCCAAGTGCGCCAGCTTGATAGGGATAGTTAACGCAAGACATACCTGAGGTTTCAGTCATTCCCCAAGCCTCTGAAATAGAAATTCCTATTCGCTCATACCATTGCAGTATCCCCGGAGAAATAGGTGCTGTGCCGGAGAAAAACATACGTGCGTTATTCAACCCTAACGAAATTCGAATTTTTCTTGCAACAACTTGTTTTATGATTGGGATTTTTAATAATATTTGAAGTTTGTTATCGGATATTTGATTTAAAATTTCGCCTTGGAATTTAGTCCATAAACGGGGCACCGAACCAAACACATTGGGCTGAGCAACTTTAAGATCATCGATAAAAGTGTCTAAGCTTTCAACGAAGAATATCGAAAAACCTGAATAAAAAGAAAGATTTTCGACAACCGAACGCTCAGTTATGTGTGCTAGAGGAAGATAGGACAGAACATGGTCATTTGCATTGGTACTCACTCGCGCAGCAGTTTCCAATGCCGCAGCAGCCAGATTTTGGTGCGATGTTACAACCCCTTTAGGCCTTCCGGTACTGCCGGAAGTATAAACAAGTGTCATCGTGTCTTGCAAGTCAGCGGCGTGAACATGTTCGAGTGGCTGATTTTCAAGCAATAGCTGCCAAGAATATTGCCCTGATATACTAGGGTAAGGAAATGTAATGATAGGGACCTGTTGTGCAATTCCTTCCCGTGCTTCGACTAATCCATCTAACTTGCCAACAAATATGGCTTTGGTATTACTTTCCTCAATGATGTATTGAATTGTTTCTCTGTTTGCCGTGTAGTAGATAGGCACGGAAATCATGCCTGCCATCATAATCGCTAGATCAGCAATAAACCACTCCGCACAGTTCTTGGACAATATTCCGATCTTATCACCTTTTGATAAACCCATTTTTTGTAACGAAAATGCAATCCTACGAGCACTATCGTCAACGTCACTCCAGCTAAATATCTTAAGTTGACGATTTATTGGCTGATGTAAATAAGGTTTGTCGGGGTGTTGTTGAACGAGTTTTGAGAAACTAGCTAAGGGGGTTAGATTAATCATTTCATGTCCTTTTGATTTTAGTCTATGTCCTTATGATTTTAGTGGTCGTATTACAAACGATAAAGGACAGCATTTACTCTTACTAATGCAAATTTTGGTGTTTAATAAATCTGATTTTCGATCATTGTTGTCTGTTGTGCCACGTTTGTCTCAATAATACTATTATTTAAGCAAAAAAAAGGCGCTCAATGAGCGCCTTTCTTATTAATTTACTGCGTTATTATGCAATAACCTTCGATACTACACCAGCACCTACTGTACGACCACCTTCACGGATTGCGAAGCGTAAACCTTCGTCCATCGCGATTGGAGCAATCAGTTCAACAACAAATTTCAAGTTGTCGCCAGGCATAACCATCTCTACGCCTTCAGGAAGCTCTACAGCACCTGTTACGTCAGTTGTA